>NZ_JAXRUU010000003.1:0-93832 GCF_034497445.1 Halorubrum sp. AD140 | reverse complement strand
CCGGCGACGAGCGCGTAGTGACACTCTCACAGTCTGAAGAGTTCAACAGAAGCAACTGTCCGATAGCGGTCACAGATTTCCTCACCGCTCGCGCGACCGAGCGCTAGTGACTGACGGTCTCTCACGTTCTCGTGGGAGAAGGGACCGAGCGCGTCCTACACATCGTCCGGGAGTACTTTCCCGGGATTGAGAATGCCGTTTGGATCGAAGGCGGACTTTATCGATCGCATCGTCGCCACCGCTGCGGGACCGTGTTCGGCGGCAAGGTACTCCCGTTTGCCGACGCCGACGCCGTGTTCGCCCGTAGCGGTGCCGCCCAGATCGATCGCGCGTCTCACGATCTTCGTCGACACGTCACGGCCCCGTTCGACCATCTCGGGATCGGCCGGATCGACCATCACGAAGTAGTGGATGTTCCCGTCGCCAGCGTGGCCGAAACAGGGTATCATAACGTCGTTGGTCACACCCAGTTCCTTGACGTAGTCGACGATCTCCGGCAACGCGCTAATCGGGACGGTGACGTCGCCCGGCGTGAGCGACGATAAGTCGGGATCGTACGGTTCGACCGCGTCAGCGAGTTCCCGCCTCGCCTCCCAGAGTTCGGACATCTTCTCGTCGCGGTCCGCGATCTCGAACGTTTCGACGTCGTGTGACTCGAATATCGTGCGACAGAACTCGACTTCCGTCCCGATGTCGTGGTCGGCGTGGAACTCGAGGAAGATCGTCGGAGAGCGGGGCAGGTCCGTGTCGAGGTTCGCGTTGGCGATCTCGACGCTCAACGAATCGATGAGCTCGATCTTTGCGACGTCGACGCCAGACCGGATGGCGTCGGAAACGGCGTCCGCGGCGTCGCCGAGCTCCGAGAACGTGGCGCGCCCGGCCCAGATCTGTTCCGGGCGTCCCGTCAACCGGAGGGTCACTCGGGTGATCACCGCGAGCGTCCCTTCGCTGCCGACGAGAAGGTCGATCAGGTTGTACCCCGACGAGGTTTTCGCGGCCCTGCTTCCGGCGGTGATCACGTCACCGTTCGGCAGAACGGCCTCGACTTCGAGGAGCCAGTCAGCGACCTCACCGTACTTCACGGTCTTCATGCCGGAGGCGTCGTTCGCGATCATCCCCCCGATCGTCGAGATCTTACCCGACGACGGGAGCGACGGCAACACCAAACCGTGGCTCTCGAGAGCCGCGTTGATGTCGTCGCCGTAGACGCCCGGACCGACGTCGATCTGAAGGTCGTGGGGGCGGATCTCGTGGATCCCGTCCATCCGCATCATGTCGAGGGCGATACCGCCTCTGACCGGCACGGGATTTCCCTCGAGACTCGTTCCCGCGGCGTACGGCGTGACCGGCACACCGCGCTCGTTAGCCCCCTCGAGGACGGCCGAGACGTCCTCCGTGCTCTCCGGCCAGACGACGACGTCCGGGTAGCTGGCGTCGTCGCGATCGGTTCCCCAGTCGACCGCGCGCTCGCGTCGATCCGCATCCGTGAACGAATACTGGTCGTCGGCCAACCGCGACTCGAGAAACTCCACCTCGTTCGACATTCTCTTACAATTGTCCGACTGATAAGTAAGTATACTGGTGGACGCCCCGCGAACGAGACGCGCCGCGTCTCGCCAACGTGGCACAGTTCTCAGAAACGGTTCGGGAGCCCCACGCGTTCGCATTCTCACTGACCCGCTACAGTGAAGCCCGACTCGGCAACTACGCAAGCGCGTTCTATCGGTCGCCCTGACCGACCCTACTCCACGCCGAGCTCGCGCACGGCGTCGGCCGAGATCGTGATTCCGGCATCCGCGGCGGTGACCGACTCGTCGAGGACGTCTTCGAGGACGTCTCCCAGTTCCTCGATGAAGGAGCTCGGACGGTCGACCTGGATGCGAGTCGTCGATTTCTCCCGGTATCTCAGCCCGCGGTGACGCACATAGATCTGCACGAACGAGCGTCGGACCGAACGCGGGACGTCCCACAGGACAGCCGGTACCCGGTCGAGCGTCGTTTTGACACCGATCGGTGCGCCCATCGTGACGAGACACCGGCCGAGCACCGTCCCGTCGCGCGTGGGAACGACTTCGGTCGCGCGGTTGGGTACGTCCGCGTTTCGCGTCGCCGTCTCGACGCCGACGCGCTCGAAGGCGCGGCGGATCTCCGCGGCCGTCACCCGCTCGCCCGGCGCCACGGCTGGGGAGTAGTGTTTGACGGCGATGCTCCCACCCGCGAGCACGTGCGCGAGCAGTTCGACGAGCGCGGCGGCGATGTCGCCGTCGGGAGACGGATTGAGCCAGCCGTGCTGCGACGCGGTGTGGACCCCGCGAGCGGGGTCGGGAACGCCGTCGTCGAGCCAGCCCCGGACGCGAGACGGTGGGAGGTCGAGCGCGCGTCCGACGCGCACCCGGCCTGCGTCCGGGTGCTCTGCGGCGTACGCGAGGACGCGTCTGTAGTCGAGCACCTTCTCCCACGGATCCGGATACACGCGATCGCTGTACGTCCGGGCGAGGGCTTGTGCCGTGGGTTGCACGAGTCTGCGTAACCCGTCAGTATGGTTAACACTATTCGCTCAATTTTCACCGCTGATATTTATGTCATTAACTACTTATGCTGGGCTTACTTCGCTTGGGACAACCAGCAGCCGATCGGAACGGATGCGGGGGTGTCTCGGGACGCCGACGGTGGCGCTCGGGGCCGCTCGACAGTTGTTCCGTCGGCGGATCGCTGGGTTCAAACAATGAAACCAAGCAACCTGTTCAACGCCGACGATCGCGCAGTGAGTCCCGTTATCGGGGTCATACTGATGGTCGCGATCACCGTGATCCTGGCTGCCGTGATCGGGACGTTCGTGCTCGGCCTGGGCGACTCGCTCGGCGACAGTCAGCCGAGTGCACAGATTAGTACAGACATTGCTAATGAGACCGATACGGTTGATGAACGCAATGTTTCCTTTGAGCACGACGGCGGTGACACGATTGACTCAGAATCCCTCCGTATTGTCGTTGAAGACGAAGACGGAAATCAATCAGATGTCTCTGACCAGTTCAGTGACCGCTTTGGAGTTGGCGACTCCGTGTCTGGTAAATTTGGAGTGACTAGTGACTCCGAGTCTACGGAAGATGTTCGGGTCCGGGTTATTCACGTGCCAAGTGACTCCGTTCTCCTAGATCGCACGATTGAGGTCGAAGGAATCAGCAAAATAGATGACGGCGATATAACCTTCGAATAACTCTCTTTCACAGGTTCACCGCAACCGGCTTTTTATTTGCGTCCCGTACTGAACCCCGAGGACTGACGTGTGACACAGTTCCTAGATAGTCACAGGATCGAACCCGTTCCGAGCGTCTCGTATATTCTCTTCACTATCTATCAGTTGCGCGAGTGCTGCGTCGATCACGACGCTTATCGGCGGATCGTCGTCAGGTCACTCGCGACGATCTCACTTGCCTGTTCGAGCTGTCGCTCGCGTTCGTCCGTGAGCTTGAGGCTGATTCGACAGCTCATTCATAACTCTCCGTATGCACGGAGATCTCGATCCCGTCGATCTCGACTGACTGACTCGATCTCGTTCTTATACACCTACCACGATAGAGACATCTATTCGTCGATGGTTACAACGGCATTAGGTGGCTGGGGAGTTCCCGGCCCCTAACACGCCACGGCCAAAGACCGTGGACGCTGTAGGTGGGCCAACACGGGTAGTGGCTGAACGATCGGCGATTCCCCTCGGTCATCGGCTCGAAATGTGTCTCGAATTTAGTCGCGTTCATGGTCAGAAATCCTCCGGTAAGTAGTCCGTCCGACGGTACATCCGCTCGCGCTTGCTCGCCTTGTCGTAGTGCGTTTCCATCGTCTTCTCGGTCATATCCACCCGATCTCCGAGGACCGCTTTCGGCGTTCCCTCGTCCAGATACGCCGTGACCGAGCCCGTCCGAATCGCGTGAGGCGACCGCGACGACGGACACGTGCTCGCCCTTCGCGCCTCGGTCGCCTCGCACTCGTCCGGATCTCGGTCGTGAGGACATTCCACCCCATACATGCAGGGCCGAGTGATCCGATACATGTCCTGCTTGACCGTTCCCAGAGCGACGCGGCCGTGCGTTGTCGTCAACAGGGGAGCCCGATCGTAGCCATCGACCACGTCCTTCCGCGGGCCGTCGATATACGCGATCAACGCGTCCCGCACCGACTCGTGAACCTGAACGTCGCGTTCGGACCACTCGCCGTTTTTCAGCGGCGTCTCACTCTCTGGTCGGTGCCGGACTTCGAGGACGGACTCCTCTCGGTCGAAGTCGCCCAGATCGAGCGCGCGAATCCCACCGCGGCGCATGGACGTTCGCCACAGCAACAGCAACTCGACGTGCTCGCGAGACGCGTACTGATACTGGTCCAGGTATTCGAGGGCGGCGTCGGCCGCGGCCTTTTCTAACAGCTCGTCGTTCGACTGCTCCGACTTCGGGACCGACGGAAGGATGATCTTCTCGTGAAGGCCCTCCTCGACTGCTTCGATGTTCGCACAAACGCGGAGGAACTGGCGGATCGTCGAAAGTTGCCCCTGTAGTGAGATAGTCTTGAGCCCGTCCTCCTCACGACGTTTGATCCGATAGTTGTGGAGATCGAGTCCGTCGAGTTCCGACATACTCCGGATCCCATTCTCTTCGCACCATTCGACGAACTGATCGACGCGGTACCGGTGTGATTTCAGCGTCGACGTGCTCACCTCCTCGCGTCGCTGGTCGAGATACAGATCCCGCGCGATTTCCGGAGGGATCTCCTGTAGATCATTGTCGCTCACTCCGATCCCTCTGATTCGTCGTTCACGTCGGGATCCTCCTCGAGATCCTCGTCGTCGTACATCGCGAGTTGCTCCGCGATACGGCTCGCGTGGGCGTTGTCGTCGTCGCTCACGCGGACTCCTCCTCCTCGTCGAGATCGCGGTCGTAGGGGCCGACGGGAGTCACGAGCCGCACGCGGTCGCGGGTGAGTTCCGCTCCGGTCTTCTTGTCGAGCAGCTCGTGAAACACGCCGTCGGGCTCGTCGCTCGCTGCGCACAGTTGACACCAAAAGTGGTGGTTCGTGGGCTCCCACGAGCGGTGCCCGCGGGGACACACGAACCGCCACCTGTCCTGCCGGTCTTCGATCCGCACTACTTCTTTCGGGACCATCGCCTCACACCGACGAATGGGGTTATAAAAACTGAAATCCAGATGTGTGGACTGAAAGTAAAAGTAGTCGTGGCAGGTGCTTGTGTTACGGTACCTCGATCGATCGGGGAGTTCATGCCCCGGTGCGTTGTCGTCGAACATGGCTTTCGTGCCCTATCACGGAAGCCCACGCGGACCCGCTGTCTCCAGCAGCGGGGTCCGCTTTTGCGAACGACGGGACCCATCTGAGAGCGACGGGTCCGCGAGAGCGCTTCCGTTGGATGCTCCGAAGAACACTGACGACTTAACTTTAACCCATCAAATCGTATAGTATCCAACACGGTATGATATTCGAACCGAACCGAACCGGTATCTGTTATATGAATCCGTACGAGGCGAGAGTATGCGTCCTCGGGTGGAGTGGATGAACCAGACCGACGATCGGGTCCTCGAACTCCTCGCGGAGTCGGATCTCATCCTCACGCCCGCCGTGATCGCGAAGAACCTCGAATACACCCGCAACTGGGTCTCTCGTCGGATCGGGAAGCTAGACGACGCCGGGCTCGTCGAACAAGTCGATTCGGGATACTACCGGATCAGCGACCGCGGCCGAGCATATCTCGGTGGCGAACTTGATGCCGAGAATCTGGAATAAAGTGCTGTGGTACCGTTGAAATCATCTTGGGGTGATACTTTTCTATCGTCTTGCTGAATACAACGCGCATATCGATCAACGTTGACCCAGGGTGGTACCCCTGAGACCGGTTGTAAAGGTACTGAACTAATGTAGGCGATTTGCAGGAAGCGAAGAAAACAGTCCTAAGAGTCTCCGGAGAACGTTCGACTCATCCGGTAATCCAGAGGCAATATAAGAGGCCTATTTTCTAGGAGGCTTGATAACATTGAGGCCGGGGACTCTCTCGAAATGCTTTTTGTTATCTGTAACTACAGTCGCCCCGAGGCATTTTGCGACTCCTGCAATCAAAACATCAGGAGCACCAATCTTTTGTCCGCCATCAATCAAGTGAGCCCGAATTTCCGCTGCGATGATTGCTTCTCTGTCTTCAAAACTCTGGTCCTTGAACGATTTTAACGCATTTTGACTTTTTTTCAAATTCCTGGTACCACCAGTCTGGAATGCCGGCACGTATGCCTCATACCGAACAAGAGACGGAACATAGAATTCGGAATTACTGGAGTGATTTTGCAGAAATCTCTTTGTATATTGCTTTCCAGCTAAATAATCGCTGACGAAGGTATTATCTAGGCAAAATTTCTTCGTCATCCCACTCCTCCCTGAGATTTTGTCTTTCTTCTTTCATTTTTTCGGGAATTTCTGTATCAGCCAGAGCACCGAATCCCGACAGAAGGTCATTTTCTCTCTCCTTGTCCTCTTCAGTCCACCACATGAACACTTCTCCAGATTTCCTATTATCAACTTCTCCTCTTTGTTTCAACTCAGCTAACCGATAGGCGATTAACTCTTTTGAAGCGGAGAACCAACTTGCAATCTCCTCTGTGGTAAAAGCAGGCCCATCTCGATCCTTTAACTCTTTCAGGATCGTGGTGATTGTTGGACCTTCTATGTCTTTGCTATTCTCGGGGAATTCATGTGGGTAACTGTGAGATTCTTTCTGTGCATGAATAGAAATAACAGTATCACCTGTAACTTTCTGTTTCCATAATACATCATCGTAGGCAATTTCACTCCAAGACTCCTCATCTTTAGTATATTCCAATTCCTCTTTCAGGTTCTGACGGAGTTCCTCAAATTCCTCCGCTTCCTTATCCTCAGGACCTACAGCCCAGTCATACGTTTTCTTTGGATTCACAGCAGCTCCTCCGTGTAAATTTTGAATTTATTTACCCAATCTTCTACGAGATTATCATAAGTATCCTTGTCAAAATGCTCTATATTCTCAACGTGGAGTTGAGATTCTGGGACAATTTCGTTTCTGACTTCCTCCTCGTAATCATTCAGAGAAGGCTTCGAGTAGTTAGATTGGCAGGATATCATTACGTTTTCCCCAGTTGCGAGCTTAAAACCTTTTAGCGTGAATTTATCGCTGTGATTCGCTTCAAATTGAAGATCTGAGACATCGGCGTCAATTGTGGCATTCATTGAAAAATCTCTAATGTGGAGCTCAACCACATCTAGCAAGGACTCCAATATTGATTCCATCGTTTCTATATGTTCTTTTTTAACAACTACCATTACCCGAAGATCGGACTCGTATACATCAAATCTAATCCGGCTACCTATAGATTCTTCTTCGTCTTCACCTTGATCCGGTTTCTTTGTGGAATATAAGATAGCACTCTCATCCAAGTCTTCTTCAATATTAATGGTGGAATTGCTGAATTCCGATGGAAGGTCTAAATTTCGATAGTCTTCAAGCAATTCACGAATGGAACTCTCTTCGAGAGCTACCGTCGTCGCCAAACAGTGGACTGAAGCAATATTGTAATCCATTTTTCCCATGAAAGTCCCTTCGGGAGGGTAATACCGCCTGCTAAATACAATTTTCTATCATATTCGGTACTATTTTTTTATAGTTGGTCCCCCTTGCTGACTACAAGCTCTGTATTCAGCACGCAGATCGCATCAGGAGAGGTGGATTTCACTTGAACCGGGGTAGAGCACACGGGCCGCATCCGCCGAGATCGTCACGCTGTGGTCGCTCGCCGTCACCGACTCACCAGTCACGTCTGCGAGTAGATCGCGGATTCCTTTCAGGTACGTGAGCGAACGGTCTTCTGGAATAGCCATCGTCCGCTTGTCTGCGAACTGGGTCGCCCGGTGGGCGACGTAGATTCGAGCGAACGACTCGCGAACAGCCTTCGGCACTTCCCAGACGACCGACGGGAACTCGTCCGCATACACTTTCTCGCCAGCTGGTGCACCCATTGCGACGAGGCACCGACCGAGGACTGACGCATCGGCCGTGGGAAGGACCTCGGTTGCACGGCCGTCGGTATCGCTGTGACGAATAACCGTGTCAACGCCGACCCGCTCGAAAGCGGCACGCACGTCGTCGCGATCGATGCGGCGACCGGTGGTCACCGCGGGAACGAGTGTCTGGTGCGTGATGCTCCCACCAGCCAGGACGTGCGCGAGCAGCTCGACGAGCGCGGCGGCGATGTCGCTGTTTGGGTCGGGATCCAGCCATCCGTGGGTGATCGCAGTTTGAATCCCGCGAACGGGGTCTGGCATCCCGCCGTTGATCCATCCACGAACACGACTCGGTGGGAGGTCGAGGGCGTTCCCCACACGCGTTCGGCCGTGTTTCGGGTGCTCGGCTGCGTATGCCTGCACGCGCCGGTAGTCGAGGACCTTCTCCCACGGATCTGGGTACACTCGATCGCTGTAGGTTCGAGCGAGGCCCTGGGCCGTGGGTTCCATATCCAACCAATTGAACGATTCGGGTTTGAACGTGCCGGAGTAATTTTCAAAGCTGATATCCTAACCAGAAAGTTCTTATGTGCGATTAAGCTCTGCTTATACAGCCAGCAGTCCGACTGACGCGTCCCGAAAACGAATTTCGAGATCGCGCCCGTCGGCTCCCGCTGGGTTCAACTATGAAACCACGCAACCTGTTCAAAACCGACGACCGCGCCGTGAGTCCTGTGATAGGGGTTATACTCATGGTCGCAATAACCGTGATTCTGGCGGCCGTGATCGGGACGTTCGTGCTCGGCCTGGGCGACTCGCTCGGCGACAGTCAACCGAGTGCGCAGCTCAGCGCTGACATTGACTATGACAATGACAATATTAGCATAGAGCATGGCGGTGGTGACACCATTGATACTGATCAACTACGCGTAATCGTGAACCACGATGGTGATCGTTATGAGTCCGACGGGACATACGGTGAGAGACTCTCTGTTGGTGATCAGTTTGTTGGAGAGGTTGGAGAATCTAACACAACATCTGCACAATCGGGTGAAGATGTTCGAATTCGAGTCATCCATGAAGGTAGTGAGTCTACCTTGCTTGATCGCACAATCGAAGTGACTGATGAGCTCGAACTTGTCGATAGCTTCAACCTGACCGAAGCGTAATAACTAACGCTATCGCCATCTGCTTTTTACACGAGTCCGGTATTCTAGCCCGATAACTGACGTATTACAGAGCTGCTGTACTGTCTCGGGGTCGTACTCGCCCCGGCCGTTTCGGATGTTCTCCTCGCTCTCGATAAGATGTGCGAGGGCCGCGTCAATCACGACACTCATCGGCGGGTCGTCGTCGGGACCACTCGCGACGATCTCGCTTGCCCGTTTGAGATGTCGCTCACGTTCGTCGGTGAGCTTGAGGCTGGTTCGACGGCTCATTCATAACCCTCCGTATGCACGGGGGTCGCGATCCCGTCGATCTCGACTGGCTGACTCGGCTCCGCTCTTATACTCCCTCCGTCGACGGCGTTGGACCGCATCGGACGACTCGCGGATCCATCCAATTTGATGCACCTTCCGCGCCCGCAACCCACTGCGAAGTGCATAGATCGGGGATAGTGAATACATCTGCATGGAGACCCACGGGGTCGGTCCGAGATCCCCTCTCCAGCGGGTTTCACGCTCGCCCCACGAGCTCGATCAACGACGGGACTTCTCCGTTTTCGGGGAACCGCACCAGGTACGCGCGCTCGCCGACGCGCTGCGTGTGCGCGTCGGCCTCCTTGATCGATCCGTCTTCGGCGACTAATCCGTCTAGCTGCAGGTGCTGTTTGTCGATCGTCACGGTTCCGCTTCCGTCGCGGTCGACGAGGCTTTTGAAGCTCATCGACCCCTGCGGGCACGGTGGTTCACTTAAAGATACCTCACGGTGACACGTGACGGCGCCACGCCGTACTGAATACGCGATTATATGGGGGTCACCGTGACCGCCGCAATCGCATGGCGAAAATGGAAATGGACGCTATCGACGCATCGCTACTCGTCGTTGGTCTCGCGAGCGCCTTCATGCTCGTCGAGATTGCGACGTTCAACCTCTTCGACGTCGGCTTCGGGGACACGCTGTTTTCCCTCTCCGGCATCGACCTCTCGACCGCCTGGGTGCTCGGCTACGGCGCGATCGCCGGCACCATCATCACAAACGAAAACACCGAGTGGGCGACACTCAGCGACGACATTCAGGGGCTACAGGGCTACTACCTCGCCGCTGCGGTGGGCACGCTGCTGCTCCCGCTCGCGTTCGTCGTCTTCCCTGAGGTGGGCGACTTCTTCGTCTCGGAAGACCTGTGGGGCGTGCTCTACGTCGTCGCGGTCACTACTGGGCAGTTCGCGCTCGGGTGGATGCTATGAGTTCGATCTGGGACGGGGAGGACACGCTCGCCGGCGTGATCTGGATCCTCACCTCGATCGGCGCGATCAACTGGGGGCTCGACGAGTTCGCCGACTACAACGCCGTCGCCGAGATCGGGACCGCGCTCGGCGAGCCGGTCGTCGAGACCGCGCTTTACGCCGTCGTCGCCGTCGCCGGCGCGATCACTCTCGCCGACCACCTCGGCGTCTACGACGTCCCGGACGTCGTCGACCAGATTCGGGGGTCTGACTGATGTTCGACCGCAACACAACCGCCGGGCTCGTCGTCGCGCTCGTGGCGATCGTCGGCGTCGGGCTCGCGGTCGCGGCCGGTGGCGCCGTCGCACAAGACGGCTCGGGCGAGCTCCTCAACGAGACTGCCGACGTCACGAACGACACCGAGAGCGTCTACCTCGACGTCGTGGGGAACGACTCGATGGACAGCGACGGGCCGGTCAACGTGACCGTGACCCTGACCGGGCTCGAAGAGGACCAGGATCTCACCAACGGGACCGAGCTCGACGAGTCGGACCTCTCGATCGACGAGGGCGCGACCGAGTCGTACGACTACGAGCTCAACGACTCGGAGCGGGAGGACTACGACGAGCTCGCGATCGTCGTCGACACCAAGGACGACGAGGAGCTCGTCAATTCGACCGACTGGGGGACGCTGCAACAGGTCTCCGGCGGCGGTGGCGGCGGTGGCCTCGACGTGCCGGGTGGCTCGACCGGGGTGATCGTCCTGGTGGTGGTCGTGCTCGGCGCCGCGTTCCTCACGAGGGACGAATGACCGCAACACAACCAGACAGGTCCGAGCGGCCGATCTCCCGTCGCGGGCTCATGCGGGCGACCGCGATCGGCATCGGCGCGAGCGCCGGCGTCGGCGCGATCGGCTCGACGCCGGCCGCGGCCCAGGACGGCGAAGACATCAAAGAAGGCGCTTACACCGCCGGCGCGTACCTGCTCGGTGGGCCGGCGGCCGGGGCGGTCGTCGCGTACGGCTACATCGTCGACGGCCCTGACGACTCCGAAGTCTCTGACGCACAAGACTGGGAGCAGCACGTCGACGAGTTCAATCGCGCTCAAGAGGACGAGCTGACGCTAGAGCAAACGCTCGCCTCTCTCGAACGCGACATACAACTCGTCGAGAACAAAGCTCGCGAAGAAGCGATCTTCAAGATTTACGAACAGGCCGTTGACTCCGGCTCTGAGTCAGATGCTGAAGGCGCCGCCGAGGACGCGATCGCAGATGCGTACGCCACCGTCGAAAAAGCAATCTTGGATTCGGTCACTCTCCGCAATTCCCGATTCAAGACGCTTCTGGAAACCTACGGCGGTCAATCAAGCGAAGACATATTCGAACAAGATACGTCGCAGGATGGCACTACGACCCTCGCCATGCACACCGCTGGCGACATATCAACTGAGGAAACGGAACTCGTCGACGGGGAAACCTACGAATACGTCGGCGGGGATGAGCAAACCGAATCCGGATCGAACAATACGGATATTACCTACACTACTGACCCTGTCACGTGGCAGGAGGGCTTAGATCACTCTGGCCCGGATAACTTCGTCGACCGTTTCTACGTCACGAAACCCGATCCGGCCGACTACGACTCTGTCGACGATGATGACGCGCTCGAAACCGACGACTCACGGGCGGCCCTAATGGAAACCGACCGCTGGCACTACCTGCTGGTCGATCTGTGGGACGCCTACGACGCCGTCATAGACGAGGTGCCGGACATGATAGACTCATACTACCAGCCCGCCGCTGACGGGGAGATCGACCTGACGGACATACAGGGACCGGCCTACCTCACCGACACGGCGGAGAACGCGGAGAACTTTCAGGAGGCGGCGCTGGCGCTCCGCGCGATGGGGTTCGCGCTCGCGGATGAAGCGTCGATCGTCTCCGTCGAAGTCGACGGCGAAACGTCGGAGTTCGAGGGGCGGCTCGGTCAGTCAGTAGACGATCCGAACCCGCTCCCGGTCGGAAGCGAAATAGATCCGGACAACGTGCCCGGATCGATTTACGGCGCGTTCAATCAGGAGAACGACGACGGCGAGACGACCGGCGAGATCGTCGAGATCACCGAGCCGTTCACGATCGAAGAGGCGGAGGACGGCTCCGACGAGATCACCTTTGAGAACAGGGAACTCGCGACCTCAGACAGCGACTTGAGCGCCGAGGAGGTGCAAGAGCTCTTCGCGGAGAACTACGAGGAACGAGAGAACGCACGGGACGCCGTGTATGAGAGCGCGACAAGCGGCGGCGGTGGCGGTGGGTTCCTGGAGAATTCCGATCAGGACTGGGGAGTCATCGCGGTCGGCGCCGGCGTCGCCGCGCTCGGGTGGGGCTACATCTCGGACAGTTCGGGGAGTTCCTAATGGCGACCACGCCGATCGGGGTCGCGTTCAGCGCGATCACCCGGACCGTCGCCTCACTCGCGCCGCTCGGGCAGCTCCTCTTTTGGGGCGTCGTCGTATTCGCCGGCGCCGCCGCGCTCGGATACGACCCGATCGGCATCGTGGAGTCGTGGGTTCGATCGTACGTCCGCGGCGTCGTGGGGGTCTAATGCGTCGAATCACCGTTTTTTGTGTTGCGGTCACAGTCGTCGCTTGTGTTGCGGTCGGCGGCGCCGCCGCCCAGGAGAACGACAGCGATCCCGGCGTCGAGACGAACACGTCGATCGACGTCGGCGAGCCCGAGAGCTATGCCCAGGAGATCGACTCCGAGACGCGACTCGTCTCGTGGGAGTACGACGACGAGCGCGGCGGCTTCGAGCTCCTCTTTGAAACCGACTCGTCGACGCGCGTCACCCTCACCGAGGCCGTGCAGTTCAGCGAGGGCGCCGGTGGCGGTCGTATCTACGAGCAGCGGCTCCCGGAGGGACAGACCGAGGTGTTCGTCGCGGTGCCGATGCGAGCCGGGCAGGCCGCGCTCACCATGACGACGCCGGCGAGCATCGACTCTAATCGCTTTTCGTACGTCTCGACTGGACAGACCTCTCCGGACCGTCCTCCGATCAGCTACGAACGGGCGCAGCTCCTCATCATCCTCTCCGGGTTCGGCGGCGCCGGGCTCACGTACCGAGTTGTTCGAGACCGTCGCGAGGACGAGGAGAAGAGCGTCGAGAGGGTGCTATGAATCCGGTCGAGGCGGCCCGCGATCGGCCGCTCCTCGCCGGCGGGCTTGTGTTGCTGTTCGTCGGCGGCGCCGAGACAGGCCGGTATCCCTACCCGTGGGAGATCGACGGCGCCGGCGTCGTCATCACCGCCGCGATCGCGATCGTGGTCGCGGGGTACATCGCCGGTGGGTACGTCGCCGATCTGCTCCCCGACGACGAGGGGATCTATCTCGTCGCGTTCGACGCGAGCGACGACACCGGCGGCGCCGTCTACGAGCTCAGCGAAGACCAGTTCGACGCGATGGACGTCCACGCCGGGACGCTCTTCGAGTGGCCCGTCGCAAAGCGCGTGTACGAGTGCCGCGAGTACCGACCCGAGGAGAACGTCGCCGTCGCGAACTGGCGGGAGTCCGTCGCCGGGTCGGAGCTCGCAGGCGACGTCCAGGTCGTCGACGCGTTCGACGCGATCGCCGAGCTCCGCGACGAGTTCGAACCCGAAGCGCGGAAGGCGCGGCACCTGAAGCGTCGACTCCGGACGATCGCCCGAACGATCGACCGGCGCCGGCTCGAAGACATGGAGTCGATCCTCGACCCGACGCTCACCCCAACGTTCGAGGACGACAACGCGACCATCTCGTCGATCCTCGAAAACGAGCTACCGGACGACCTGAAGCCTGAAACCATGAAAGGAGACGATATCGACACCGAGACGAACGGACACGGAGACACGATCAATTTCGAGCTGCTCGACGAGACCGAGGCACTAGAGGTGGACGATGATCGGTAAGCAACCAACCTACACCCTCGGGCCGTCGGATGAGACAGATAAAGAAGTTTTCGCGAGGGCGCTTCTGAATTTCTTACTGATAGTTATCGGAGTGGGAATCGCTAATCAGACACCGGATAGATCTTTCGTCAACGGTATATTTGCTCTATTGGCATTTATCGCGCTTCTTCACGGATGTGCGTGGATTATAGAATCTTGGAATAGAGCGTTACTGTGGGTCAAAACGAGAGGCTACAATGCCTGACTCCGGAGCGTACGCCGCCGCCGAGCTCGCGAGTCACCTCCGCGGTGAGGACCCGGGCGAGCACGTCCGGAGCTACGCCGGGCTCGTCGACGACCGGCGGACGCTCGCGGTGTTGAACTACTACGACGGGCTGCTCGACGAGCCGATCGAAGAGACGCGGATCGGCCGGCTCATCATCTCGAATGCCGCGACCAAGACGATCGACGAGGCGGTCCGACACGGCTCGGTCTCGCAGATGAAGAGCGCGACCGGGCTCACCGGCCAGGAACGCGAGGGCGGCGACCTGTACCGAGACGCCGCCGAAGAGCTCTCTCACGAGGGCGCGATCGGGCTCGTGTTCGGCGCTCCGGGTTCGGGAAAGACCGCGACCACGCTCGACGTGGCGATGGCGTGGCGGATCCGGACCGGCGGCGCGCTCATCGGGAACACGTCGTGGGACGGCTTCGACCGCGTGGTGCGCTCCGACCGGGAGATGCTCGAAGCCATGGCGGAGATCAAAGGGCCGGTGCTCGCGGTACTCGACGAGATCGCCCAGGAGCTCTCGGGATTCGGCTCGGGGAACAAGGCCGCCGAGCAGTTCTCCGACTCGCTGCTCTTCATCCGCAAGAAGGAGTCCAAACACGGCCCGAACCCGAAGCGCGGGAGCGTGCTGCTCGTCGGGCACACGCGCACGAAGACGGCGAAGTCGATCCGGCGGGTCGCGTCGCTCGCGATCGAGAAGCCGTCGCGGTCGGATCCCGGGCGCGCGCGCCTCCTGGAGTCGGAGGGCGGCAAGGACGACTGGGAGGAGGGCGCCGATTACAAGGGACTCACCGACACGGCCGCGGACTATCCCGAGCACGAGCCGAGCGAGTTCACTATCGAGCTCGTCGACGGGGACGACGCGGACGACGGCGTCGACGCCGACTCGGTGCGACGCGAGGAAGCGGTGAACAAGGCGATCCGCGCGGTGGAGAACCACGGGATGACGTACGCCGAGGCGGGCGACCTGGTCGGCTACTCCGCGGCGTGGGTCTCCGACCGAATGGCTGAATACAGGAACGGCGACCACCCCGAGGCGGTGAACGATGCCGTCGCGTGAATCGACAGACTCGGCGGGGATTCACTCGTTCATACACACGCCCACCCCGGCGCATACCTCTGTTTATACGCGTGCGATCCCGGCGGGGGTGGTGAACCCGCGGGGGGTCGCGGGGCCGATCTTCGGTCGAAGATCGATCGATCCGCGTCGACGGCGGGATCTCGAACCGCAACCCAAACGAGGATCGTCGTGAGCTACGACCCGGCGATCGTCGGTCGGTACGGGAAGCTCGTCGAGCTGTGGGCGACCGAAAAGTATCCGCTCACGCTCGACTATCCGGTGGTCGACGGGCTCAAGTTCGACGCGACGGACCGCGATGGCCGCCCGTGGGACGTGAAGGGCTCGATGACGAACGGCGTCCGACCGACCTTCAAGTTTTGGGAGGACCAGCACAAGACGCTCGCGGACGCTGACGGGGGGTATGCGCTTGTGTGGTATCGAGCGGAAGGGAGAGAGATAACTGTCGTGTCGTCGCGGACGGTCCACGCTCGCGACTTGGAGATAACGAACTGGACGAACCCCGGCGAGACTCACTATCGATCTCACTCGCGAGAGGCACAAATACCGGCTCTATACCTACTGCCAGAGTAACGGTTCGTAAATCAGTTCACAAGTCAAAATATTAGTCCAGAAAACTACGAGAAGTCGTTATGTTCAGACCGTCTTAGGTACTGTTTGGCGGGCTTTGACGTTCCGCGGCGTCTTCCCTCACGTACTTCTCGGGCCTCTTGAGCATGAACTAGTCTCCTTGCCTTTCCAAAGTCCACGCGATATTCTTTATCTGTGCCAACCCGTCCCTCCCACGATGACGCAGTGGGGTCGTATGACGTCGGCTGATCGGGGAGGCCGGATATCGGGTGGACGCTACCCCCTTGATTCTGAATTGCCGTGAATGCCTCTGAAATTGGTAGATCTAGAGCTTTTCCATAGAAAGGTGTTGTTCCGTATTTTGCCTCTTTTCCGATGCCACTTCCCCGCTGACTATAATTCTCATTGCCGTTGAGCAACGAAGAGAAGGTTTTGACACCGTAATCGGTGAGATATAATCCGTGCCAAGTGGTTCTAGACATCAAAAGCGGAAGATCAAAGGACGAAGCCACGTTTTCCAGCTCTGAAACAAACCTCTCTAGACGGACAGAGAGCCCAGAATCCCAGGCTTTTGAGACACCACTTAGAGTCAGAACTACCCCGTAGTAACTGATACCTCCGTTTCCGATATCTGTGAATGATGATTCCGCCTCTCGGTCCCTGATCTCCTGACGGACAGATTCTAAAATCTTTCTGTCATTTCTTGTTCCGTCTTTGAGGACAGAGTAGTCAGCGTAGACATGAAGATACGGATACACGATACTCCCGAAATGTCCAGCATTGACTTCTCTACAGGTGTTGACCATACCTTGGTTCGCACCCATGGCACGGTCAATATCCTGTTGAGAGCTCCCCCGAGTGACTGGTGGAACAGGAGGAACGACACCTGCGTCAGGAGACTTCTGGGCGTCTTTTGCGATACTCGCGAAGTAATTTGGCCATCCTTTGTTCGCCCTCTTATCATGCCAACCCTCTGTGGCTGTTCGAAGCGTATTATCGAACCTTTCAGGAATAGCGTATTCTTTAACTTCCAACAGCCTCTCCATTTGTGCTTCAAGAAACGGCTGGAAGAACTCTGGGAGCATCTCTATAGCTTGATCATATTCTTCATTACGGAGTTTCTTGTAGAAAGATCTACTCGATCCCCCAGCTAAGCCATACGAAACTAATCGTTGTGGACGCCGGTAACGGAATAGCTCAACAGGCTCTCTGTAAATGATTGGATGATCTCGAACTAAGCTCTCGATCTGGGATGTGAAGTCCTTGAATTTAGGTTCAGAACGGATGCTCCGCCAACTATGTCCCGGAACTGTTATTGGAGCACCATCGTCCAAGGCCTTCCCGTATTTTAATAGAACAAACAGATCTTCATAGCTCTTGATCTCCGGTGAGTATGTTGGGGTCTGGATATGATCCGTTCCCGCAAAACTCACCTCGTCGACACCACTTTCGTTTTTGAGTAATGGTTTAGTTGTGGACATGATCTTGATCAACTTCCTCTGACAGCGAATTGAGCCCCTTGAACACCTTGTCTAGGTCTTCCATGGGGAAGATGATCGCACCCTCACTAGTTTCGCCTTCTAAGAGCGAGAACCGCTTCTCGGTCACGTGAAAGTACAAATCATCGTTCTTGCCTTTTGCTAGTTGTATCTCAATACCAGTCTCTCCGTCGGAACACTCAATATATTCACGTCCGACACCATGGAGCGGCTTACCATTCGGGTAATACAGGAACATCTGCTTCCCCTTCTTCTGCCGATATATTTCTCGCAAATTTCTTAGACGGTCAAGATGGCTGGATACCGTCTTGCGGGTAAGCCCGGTCACCTCCATAATTTCGGTTACGGAGATCCCATCCTCTCCATGCTTTCTAACGGCTCGGCGGACTTTTTCCAGTGCGAGAGCCTTTTTTCCCTCAGCACTCATTGATGCTAGGTCTTGGTCATGTTCGTTGATATCGCTAAGAGGGTCACCGCGGTTGGCACCCAGATCCAGAAGTGAATCGTTCTGGGAAGAGTCATCATCAGTCATGTACCAGACCTTGGTATGTGGTTCGGCTTAATAGTATTTATTATTTTCCCCGATTACCGGTGTCTGAACCAATTAGTTCTTTGAACCAGATTGATTATTGCCCAGAAACAGATCCGATCTATTGACACTTCACTCGGGACTATTGAGCTAGCCTCTGTCCAGATTTGAACCCAACTGTTCGCGAAAACGGAGGGGTACCTTAGAATCTGTGGCCTTAGCCACACCCCTAACCGTCGACCGACCCCCCGGTGTCGGTTCGGCGGCGATGTCGAGCTCGACGAGCCCCGATCGTCGCTTGTGTTGCGGTCGGAATCGTCGCGCACCCGCCGGTCGGGAGAGTCGATCGCGGCGAAAACGCCCGCAAAAAGGGGATCGGAGTAGTGTTGCCACTCACGAGGGGTCGCGCTACTGGAGTGTCTGACCACCCGTCCACGCGCCCCGCGCCTGTCGGATCTTCGGTCCCGCCTCGTCGCGGTAGTGCGTCACCGACTCCTTGAGCCGCTCCGGATCGCGCCCCGCGGCCGTCCAGAACCGTTTCAACCGCGTCACCAGCTCCGACCAAGACTCGCCCGTGAGGTTCCCCATCCGCACGCGGAGCTGCGCCTCACGCTCGTCGATGTGGATGCCGTTCGACTGGCAGAACGCTATCAGCTCGTCCGTGCGCTCGTCGAGTGACCGCCTCTCGGCGTTCTGGACCGCGTTCGCCGCAGTACCCATCGCGTTCCGGACGCCCTCACGAGCCGCGTCGAGCGCCTCCACGACCTGCTCGGCGACGTAGTGCGACCGCAACGCCACCGATCCCTGCTCGCGCACAACCATGTCCTCGATCCGCCGGAGCCCACGGCGTACGCTGTCCGGGTGCCAGTCGTGTTCGTCCGCGATCTCCGCGGGCGACACGTCCCCGCCGTCGGCGACGAGCGTCTTCAACGAGTCCCACTCAACCGGAGAGAGCCCGTTCGCGAGCTGCCGGACCACCACGTTCCGCTGGTCGCTCTCGACGCGCTCCAGGTTCAGCGGGAGCACCCGCGACCGGTCGACCGTCTTCGCCTCGAAGTACGCGTCTTCGACGTACGTCCGCCCGCCTCCCAGTCCGTCGTCGTCGAGCGGCTGCGTCGGGAGTCCCGCCTCGTTGATCGTCGCGAGCACCGCCTCTTCGAGCTCGTCGGCGAGCTCGTCGTGGTCGACCGGTCGGAGCGTCTCGTCCCACCGGCTCCCCTGGTACGACGCTTCGACCTTCGGGTGTGCGAGCGGGTGGTCGTCCGGGAGCGATTCGGCGTTGCGGGCGTAGTAGTGCTTGAACTCCTTCGGGATCCGATGGTCGGGGAAGCACTCGCGGACGCGCTTCGGCCCGAGCGTCACCGTGTGGTAGTAGCCGACCCGCTCGGTGTCGTCCTGGACGATCTTGCGGTACCCCGACCGGTCGCTTTCGAGGAGATGACCCATCCGCGCGATCGGCCCCTCGCGGGCGTGAACCGGTCCGGACACGTCGCGATCGAGCCGGACGTACCGCGCGGCGTCCATCACGACGCTGTACTCCTCGTTTCGGTCATCGAAGTACATCGGGTCGAGCGTCACTGCTCCCGCGGCGCGCTGGATGGCCGTCTCGACCGTGTCGAACTCCACATTCGACGCATTCACCCGGACGTTCACGGCGTCGCCGAGCTCCCACATCGGCCGGGCAACGCTCTTACCGCTCTCTGATTCGAGCCCGTACCACCGCGGCTGGATGAGCGCTTTCACCTTCCGCTCGCCGATCTCGTCGTCGACGACCGCGTTCAGCCGGAACTCCCGGAGCGTGTCGAAGTCGACGCGCGTTCCGTCCGGCGTCTCGCCGCCTTCGGGCGGGGCGAGCCCGGACTCCTGGTAGGAGAGCGTCACGCGCCACGTCTCGCCGTTGAGCCGGAAGCTCCCGCGTTTGCTCCCGGTCGCGTCGACGAGTCGCGCGGCGCCGAACCACGCGCCGAGTCCCGAGTTCGAATACACGTAGTTCGCCATGTACTCGTGCGGTGCCGTCTCGACCGCCTTCATCGCGAGATTCCCGCTCGGCCGAGATAGCAGCCGGCGCACTCCAAGCGACCGGCGCGGATCCGAACCGACGGACGCTCGCAGCCGCACGTCTCGCAGGTGGGATTCACGCGAACACCACCACTAGGTTCACCGCGGCGACCGTGGCGCCGATCGTCGCGATCCCGAAGCCGATCCACGATGGGGCCTCGACCGCGTCGGCGGCGATCGGCCACGCACCGCAACACAAGCCGACGACCGCGACCATCGCGAAGGCCGCGGGTAGCTCACCGACCGCCAGCAGCTCGCGGACGATTGGATTCGCCTCGGCCTCAACACCGACGGTCCGAGACGCAAGGACCGTCGTCGCGGCGTCGAGCACGCCGTGCGACGTGAAGATCGCTGTCGTTTCAGCGGTGCGATCGACAGTGGTTCCGGCCTGATCACTCACTTGAACCACCTCGGACCGGCCTCGAGCTCGCCGGGCTTCTCGTCAACCACGGCGAGATAATCGTTCATCCGCCCGAGCGTGTTGAAGATCGCGACCTCCTGGCGCTCGTAGCCGAGCGACATCGGCATCCCGGTAGTGGTGAAGCCGAACTGGATGAACCGACCGCCGGGCGACAGCAGTTCGTCGATCTGCCGCTTCGCGAGCGCGTCGTCACCGACATTGCGACCCTCGTAGCTGCGATTCGACTGATACTGCGAAAACGGCGGGTCGTAGACCACCGTATCGAACGTCTCCGGCTCGAAGTGGTCTGCGATCTCGCACACGTCGACGTGGAGATCGGCGTCGCGGTCCACGTCGATGTCGTTGCGAACGATCCGGTCGTCGTGGACGAGCTTCGTGCGACCGGCGCACGCGTTCAACACGCGACCAGTGAGACGTTCCTCAACCCACTCGCGGATCTTGTCCGACCGGAACGTCCACCGGTTCGGACTGACAGTGTAGTAGGACATCTCGAGGCCGTCCCAGCTCTCGCGGTCAGTGTCGACCGCGTCACCGAGCGACCCCATCAGTGACACCTCCGTTCAATTTTCCGTCAGACTGATCGCTCACGCCGATCGCCCCCGTTCGGCGTCGCGCTGCCAGCGGAGGTAGACGGCGTCACGGACGTTCGCTCGTGGACCACCGACCGGATCGTACAGTCGGCTCGCGCGGACGAACGGCGTCATCCCGACAGCCCTCCGTTCCAGGGCTCGCCGGCGTTGCGCGCCGGGTTGTGTTGCGGGTCGGGCGTGTCGACGTCCTTCCCAGCCGCGCTCCCCTCGCAGATCCGCACCCACGAGTCACATTCGGGACACCGGTGGGCGCGGTGGTTCTCGTCGCCGTGAACGCGACGGAAGTCGCTGGGGACGTGAGAATCGCACTGAAGGCAGTTGCTCCGGCTACGGTGAGATCGGAGCAACATCATGCCGAGACCACCTCGGCTAAGGCAGATCGGGGGAAGGTGGTAACTACCGGATCAATTCTTGCCCGGACAAGACACGCTAGCGGTGCCTCTAGGGGTGTAGAACGACGAAATTGGGTGGCTGGGGAGTCCCAGCCCACCAATCCATTCGGGCCGTCCCCGAATTCAATTAAGGTGGGCCAACACGGATTTGAACCGTGGACCTCCCGGTTATCAGCCGAGCGCTCAACCTGACTGAGCTATTGGCCCAGGTGAGCGCATTCAGTGGTTGCGCGGGTAGGATTTTAAGGGTTTCCTTTCGACAGTCGGCCGCCGTCTCGCGGTTTCGGCGGGGTAACGAGGTCGTCTCGCGGTCAGTCGGTTCGGTCCGATTTCTCGCGCTCGTCTTCGACCGTGAAGTCGACGTCGACCACGTCGTCCGCGTGGTCCGCGTCGTCGAAGCGATCGCCGCCGGTTCCGCGTTCGCCGTCTGCCGCCTCGCCGGGGCCGCCCGCACCGGGGAAGCCGTCGGGAGCATCGCCTGAGCCGTCGTCGAAATCGCCACCACCCATCGTGAAACCGGTCCCGCCGCCGGTGCCGTCGCCGGGGAACCCGCCGATGTACACGTTGCCGGACGCGAACCCGCCGGTCTCGCTGTCGATGTACGGCACCACGATGTACCGCTTGACCGCCATCCGGATCGGGACCCGGGTGAGCGGGAGCGCGAGCAGAAATCCGATCGCGTCCGTGACGAGCCCGGGCGTGAGCAGCAGCGCGCCGGCGGCGATCAGCAGGCCGCCGTCGAGGAGCTCGTCGGTCGGGGGCTCGCCGCGGGCCAGTTTACGCTGCATGCGCGCGAGCGTCGCCCGGCCCTCGGCGCGGAGGAGGAGCATCCCGAGCACGGCGGTCAACACGACCAGCGCGACCGTGACCGCCCACCCCGGCCGCGTCGCGACGACGATCAGGAACAGCGCGTCCACGAGCGGGACGACGAGCAGCAGCGCGAGCAGCGTTCGCGGGCGCATACCACGGCCTTCCAGCCGGGGACGCATAGCCCTTTTCGTCCGGGCTGCGGTCGGGGGACGGTCCGACCTCGCGCTCCGCGACCGCCACCGCTTTGAGCGACGGGTCCGACCCGAGCGTATGGACATCGTCGGCGCGCTCGGACGCGAGCCACCGGACCGCGAGTCGCTGCCGCGGTGGGTCGCCCCGCTGCCGAGGTGGCTGGAGGACGTCGCCTTCCGGTTCGCGTGGGTCGTCGTCGCGATCAACCTCATTGGCACCGCGTTCGGCTTCTGGTACTACCGCTTCCAGTTTCGGGAGGTCCCCGTCGAGATGTGGGCGTTCGTTCCCGACAGCCCGGGCGCGACGCTGCTCATCGCGCTCGCGCTCGCCGCGTGGGCGGTCGGTCGATCGAGCGACACCCTCGCCGCGCTCGCGTTCTTCGGTAACGTGAAGCTCGGGCTGTGGACGCCGTACGTCCTCGTCGTCTTCGCCCCGCGGTTCGTCGAGACCGCCGGGACGCCGCTGTACGCGTTCCTGCTCGTGAGCCACCTCGCGATGGTCGTGCAGGCGTTCGTGCTCCACCGGATCACGGACTTTCCGATCCGGGCGGTCGCGGTCGCGGCCGCGTGGTACACCGTCGACCTCCTGATGGACTACTTCGTGCCCCTGACCGGCGGTGTGACCCACACCTCGCTGCCGTACGCCGACTCCACGCCGTGGTTCACG
This sequence comes from Halorubrum sp. AD140, assembly GCF_034497445.1. Lineage (NCBI taxonomy): Archaea > Methanobacteriati > Methanobacteriota > Halobacteria > Halobacteriales > Haloferacaceae > Halorubrum > Halorubrum sp. AD140. Next base: position 70,408 of record NZ_JAXRUU010000003.1, on the reverse strand, counting down.
ACCACCGTGCTGCAGGTCGCGGCCGCCGGCGCGGTCGCGCTCACCGTGGTCCCGCTGTTCTGGACGCTCGGAACCCGCGTCGAGACGCTCCGAACTCGACGCGGACGCGACGGGCACTGACCGCGTCCCTGCTTTAAGGTCGCCCGGCGCGTCTGGAGACCCATGAGCGCCTACGAGCGGATCGCGGACCTGTCCGTGACGATCGAGTCGGTCGGCCGGCGCCGCTACACGGGGCGGACGACGAGCGGGTTCGAGCGGACCACCACCGAGTTCCGGCTCGCGGGCGACGGCGTCGTCGGCCGCGGCGAGGACGTGACCTACGAGACCGCCGACCACGACGCGCTGGCCGGCACCGACCCGATCGACCTGGAGGGCGAGTGGACGATCGCCGAGCTGTCGGCGCACCTCGACGGCGTCGACCTGTTCGCCGCGAAGCCTCCCGAGCGTGAGTCCTTCCGCAACTACCGCCGGTGGGCGGTCGAGAGCGCGGCGCTCGACCTCGCGCTTCGACAGCGCGAGCAGTCGCTGGGCGAGCGGCTCGGGATCGAGCCGGCGCCGGTTCGGTTCGTCGTCTCCACTCGGCTGGGCGAGCCGCCGACGACCGATCGAATCGAGGAGCTGCTCGCGCTCGACGACGGTCTCGAGTTCAAGCTCGACCCGACCCCCGACTGGCCCGAGGAGGCGTTCGTCGCCCTCAGAGAGACCGGTTCCGTGCGGATCCTCGACCTGAAGGGCTGGTACGAGGGAACCGACGTCGACGTCGAGCCCGATCCGGAGCTGTACCGCGACGTGTTCGCGGCGTTCCCGTCGGCGATCGTCGAGGACGCCGCGTTCACGCCGCTGACGACGCCGCTCGTCGAGCCGCAGGCCGACCGACTCTCCTTCGACTTTCCGATCGACGGCGTCGAGAGCCTCCGATCGCTCCCCGTCGAGCCCGGGTGGTGTAACGTCAAGCCCTCCAGGTTCGGCACGCTCGAGTCGCTGTTCGAGACGGTCGCGTACTGTCGGGAGGCGGGCATCGAGCTGTACGGCGGCGGCCAGTTCGAACTCGCCAGCGGGAGGACCGCGATCCAGACTCTCGCCGCCCTCTTCTACCCCGACGCGCCGAACGACGTGGCCCCGCGCCCGTTCAACGACCCCGAGGCGTCGCCGCCGTACCCGACCAGCCCGATCCGGCCCGACCGCGACGCCGTCGGGTTCGAGTTCTGAGATCGCCCGCGGGTGTCGACCCGGAACGCGACGTCGCTCAGAAGAACAGCCACAGCACGAGCAGCGTGTACAGCGCCGCGAGCGCGATGATCGTCAGGCGGATGAGGATGTTGACGCTGAACACCAGCCCGTTGTAGTCGTTCTTGAGGAGCTTCAGCGGGCGCGTCGTCCGACTGGCGAGCCCGACGGTCGCGGGAGAGACGTCGTCGATCGCGTCCGCTATCGCCGCCTCCAGCGCCGCGACGTTCGACCGACTGATGTTCGCGAGCTCGTAGATGGAGGCGTGCGTGTCCGTCGAGAAGACGAGCACCTCGTCGAACTCGCCGCGGTGCGTCGCCTCGAGCTCCCGGACGTCGGGCGTGACCCCGTTCGTGTCGATCCCCATCGTGAGCACGTCCTGCCCGTCGACGGACTCGACGATCGCCGCGACGTCCTGGTCGGCGCGCCTGACCTCGAACCCGGCCCGGTACCCGTGGAGCGGCGCCTCGGCGAGCCGACTCCTGAAGTCGTCGAAGTGACGCTTCAGCCGGTCGGCCTCGCTCGACCCGTACTGGACCTCCTTGGTCGGTCCGTCCTGCACGTCGTGTTTGTGCAGGTCCACGAGGAGCACCTCCGCTTCGTCGACGTCGCGCATGAACACGCCCGTGTCGTAGTCGTCGATCCCCTCCGCGTGGAGGAAGACGACCTGCCCGTCGTCGAGCCGTCGCCCGTAGAACTCGATCTCGCCGTAGTCCTCGTGGAGGAGCCGGGAGGCCCGCCCGACGCCCTCGGGCTCGTCGACCGCCTCGAGGATCTTCTCCGCGTCGGACGGGTTCGAGAGGTCCTCCTTGTGCGTGCAGGGGACGTGGAGGAAGAAGCCGCGCTCGTCGTCGTCCCCGTCGTTGAGGGCGTCGATGACGTTCCCGCTGAGCTGGCCGCCGCCGAACCCGCCGAGCGGCCCCGGGTGGACCCACGGAGCGGCGAGCGTCAGCCGCGCCCCGTTGTCGACCGCTAGCGTCTGGACGACGGGCTCTGCCTCGACGCCCAGATCGAGCGACTCGCGGTCGTTCCTGAGGATCCCGGACGTGAGCGCGAACGCGGAGACGTCGGTGTTCGTCCGGATGAGGTAGTCGACGACGAGGAGCACGGACACGAGGAACGCCGCGGCGATCAGGAGCGACGCGAACGCGAACACGTGCCGGTACGTCGAGAAGCCCAGATCGCCGCCCGCGAACGCGTAGAACGCCGCGATGAGCGCCGCGGGCTCCGCGAGCGAGACGACGAGGATGCGCTTGTAGCGGTCGATCCCCGTCGACACGACGAGCACCAGGATGTTGATCAGGTAGACCGTGATGAAGAGGAGCCAGACGATGCTCCACGCGTTCCCGACGTTGTTGGCGCCGGAGAGGACGAGCGCGTAGACGAACACGACGAACTGGTTGACCAGCGCGAGAAAGAAGCTCCACGACCGCGGGTACCGCGGGAGCACGCGGTGGAACAGCTCCCCGGCGAACAGAAAGGGGAACAGGAACAGGAGGACCGCGACCGGAAGGACGCTCGACGGCTCCGGCGACAGCGGAGTGAACGACGAGAACGCCGCGAACGCGACGAGGCTGTACACGGCGCTGAGTCCGGCGAGCGCCGGGAGCTGCACCCGCAGCGGCGGGACGCTGAACACCAGTCGCTGGAAGACGTCGACGTTGTCCGCGCCCATCTACGACGACACCCCGTAGATCGACTCCAGTTCGTCCACCGTCCGGGACACCGCGAACCGCTCGACCGCCTCGCGGGTCGGTCGATCGCTCTCCAGACAGTCGGTGACCGCCCGCTCCATCTCGTCGAGGTCGCCGTACGCGAACCGCGCGCCGTTCTCCTCGCCGATCGTCTCGTCGAACGGCGACACGTCGGCCGCGGCGACCGGCGTTCCGCAGGCGTTCGCCTCGAGCGTCGACAGCCCGAGCGTGTCGCAGGTCGAGGCGGTCACGAAGACGTCGAGCGCCGAGTAGAACCCGGGGAGGTCCTCCCGCGGGAGGAAGTCGCGGAACGTGACGTTCGACGGCGCGACGCGTTTGAGGGCGTCCCGCACCGGTCCCTCGCCGACGATCTCGAAGCGCGTATCGGGCATCCGCTCGGCCAGCCGCAGGATCTCGTCGACGTTCTTGTTGCGGGTCAGCCGGCCGCTGTACCCGACGGTCGGGTCGTCCGACTCGAACCGCGAGCCGTTCACGGGCCGGAACGTGTCCGTCTCGATGCCGACCGGGAGCTTTCGGGGGGCCACGTCGCGGCGGATCCGAGACGTCGACGCGGTGACGCAGTCGAACGACCGGAGGAACCGGTTCTCGTAGGCGACGTACAGGCGCCCGGCGACGTCGGAGAGCGACTCCAGCTTGAGCCCCTGCACGAAGTAGTCCTCGACCGGCGTGTGGTGGGTGTACACGGACTTCACGCCGCGTTTCTTCGCGTATCGGCGTCCCATCAGGCCGGTCGACGCTGGGCCGTGACAGTGCACCACGTCGAGATCGGGCAGGGTGGAGAGCCGTCGGTAGAGGGGAACGCGGTACTGCCGGTAGAAGGGGTTCGGCATCGAGGGGACCGGGAACTCCGTCTCGTCGGGCTCGTAGCTGCTCTCGGGGTAGACGACGTACACGTCGTGTCCCCGGTCCTCCAGGCGATCGCGCCACGCGCGTATCGTGTACGTCACGCCGTCGATGCCGGGGAAGTAGCTGTCAGTGAAGAATCCGATGTTCATGCGAGGGTCCGTCGATCGCGGATCGCCCGCCAGCCGTCGCTCGTCGGGGGTCCGTCGGCGGTGTTCGGACGCGAAAGCCCGTCGAGCGCGGCGCCCGCGGGGAGCGGTACACGGCCGGTCCGTGCCGACGCGTCGTGGTGTACAGCGAGTCGCACGAGTTCTGTTTCCCGGATTTCCGACCGAAAAGCTTCAACATTTTCATTCCGAACGCGCGCCTCCGCTCGGAGGGCGCTGGCGACGGCTCGCCGGTGTTCGCTCATCTGACAACACCTCACGCTTAATCCCGCGGAGCGCGGAGACGAACCCATGATCACGACCGAACGCATGGCGGCGGTCGACGCCAACGCCGCCGCCCTCGGGGTCCCCCGAAAGCAGCTGATGGAGTCGTCAGGGAACGCCGTCGCCCGCGAGGTCCGGGCCGTCGCCGACCCGGGCGCGGCGGTCGCGCTGCTGTGTGGCCGCGGGAACAACGGCGGCGACGCGTTCGTCGCCGCCCGGTTCCTCTCCGCGCACGACGTGACGGTCCACCTGCTCGGCCGCCCGGAGTCGATCCGAACCGACATCGCGCGGGAGAACTGGGCGACGCTCGAGGCGGCCGAGGTCCCGACGGAGACCGTCACGGACTCCGCCGACCTCGACCTCGGCGAGCCGGACGTGATCGTCGACGCGATGCTGGGTACGGGCGTGACCGGCGCGCTCCGGGAGCCCGAGCGGACCGCGGCGCGACTGACGAACGCGAGCGACGCCGCGGTCGTCGCCGTCGACGTCCCCTCGGGGGTCGACGCCGACACGGGCGAGCCGAGGGGGAGCGACGCCGGGTCCGACGACCGCGGCGAGGCCGTCCACGTCCGGGCCGACCGCGTCGTCACCTTCCACGACGAGAAGCCCGGGCTCGCCGCGCTCGACGCCGCGGTGACGGTCGCCGACATCGGGATCCCGGCGGCCGCGGAGCGGTACACGGGGCCGGGAGACCTGCTCGGGCTCGCGCGCGACCCCGACTCGCACAAGGGCGAGAACGGCGAGGTGCTCGTGATCGGCGGGGGGCCCTACACCGGCGCCCCGTGGCTGGCCGCGCGGAGCGCGCTCCGAACCGGAGCGGACCTGGTCCGCGTCGCCTGTCCGGAGTCCGTCGCGCGGGAGGTGCAGGGGTTCTCCCCGGACCTCATCGTTCGCGACCTGCCCGGCGACCGGATCGGTCCGACCCACCTCGACCGAGTGCTGGGGCTCGCCGCCGACAACGACGTCGTCGTGCTCGGACCGGGACTCGGCGACGGCGACGGGGCCGCCGCCTTCGTCCGCGAGTTCCTCGCCGCGTACGACGGGCGGGCGGTCGTCGACGCCGACGCGCTCCGCGTCGTTCCCGAGGTCGACACCGACGCCGAGCTGATATGCACGCCCCACCAGGGCGAGCTGGTTGGAATGGGCGGCGAGACCGCGAGCGACCCCGACGAGCGGGCGACGCTCGTCGCCTCGTTCGCCGCCGAGCTGGGCCACACGCTGCTCGTGAAGGGCGCGGTCGACGTGATCGCCGACGGAAGTCGCGGTGACGGGGACGCCGCCGGCGGCGGGACGGACCGCGAGACCGACGAGGCGGTCCGGCTGAACCGGACCGGCAACCCGGGGATGACCGTCGGCGGCACCGGAGACGTGCTCGCGGGGACGGTCGGCGCGCTCGCGGCCGTGACCGACCCGTTCCGCGCGGCGGCGGTGGGCGCGTACGTCGCCGGAACCGCCGGCGACCTGGCCGCGGACGAGCACGGGTACGGGCTCGTGGCGACGGACTTACCCGACCGGCTTCCCGAGGCGATGCGTGATGAGTGAGGACCCGTCATCCGACGCAGACGCGCTGACCCACACCGACGAGTCCGGCGAGGTCCGGATGGTCGACGTCGGGTCGAAGCCCGACACGAGCCGCCGCGCGGTCGCGCGCGGCGAGATCCGGCTGACCCCCTCGACGATCGCGGCCGTGCGGGCGGACGAGGTCGACAAGGGCGACGTGCTCGCGACAGCCCGGATCGGCGCGGTGCAGGCCGTCAAACACACCTGGGAGACGATCCCGATGTGCCACCAGATCCCGATCACGAACGTCGACACCGACTTCTCGGTCGGCGACGACCGGATCGAGCTGACCGTCGCCGTCGAGACGACCGGGAAGACCGGCTGCGAGATGGAGGCGCTGGAGGGCGTCACGACCGGCCTCAACGTCGTCTGGGACATGGTGAAGGCGGCCGAGAAGGGCGACGACGGCGGCTATCCGGACACGCGTCTCTCGGACGTCGAGGTCGTCGCGAAGGAGAAGCGGACGCTCGACGAGTAGTCGAATCGCGGGTCGCTCAGAACAGCCCGCTCACGTCGCCATTGGCGTCCACGTCGATGCCCTCGGCGGCCGGCTCGGCCGGGAGCCCCGGCATCGTCATCACGTCCGCCGTCTTGACGACGACGAAGCCGGCGCCCGCCGACGGCGACACCTCGCGGACGGTGAGTGTCCATCCCTCCGGCACGCCCGTCAGCGACGGGTCGTCCGCGAACGAGTACGGCGTCTTCGAGACGCAGACCGGGAGGTCGCCGTACCCCCAGGCCTCGACGCGGTCGATGTCCTCCTCGGCGCCGTCGACGTACTCCACGCCGTCGGCGCCGTACACCTCGCGGGCGACGGTCTCGATCTTCTCGGGGATCGACGCGTCTCGGTCGTACAGCGGCGCGAACGATCCGGTCCCGGCGCGCTCGCGGACCAGTTCGGCGAGGTCGGTCGCGCCCGCGCCGCCGTCGCGGTAGGCGGTCGAGCGCGAGACGGGGACACCGGCCTCCGAGAGCGCCTCTTCCAGCGCGACGAGGTCGGACTCCGCATCGTCGGGGAACACGTTTATCCCGACGACGGCCGGGATCCCGAACGACTCGACGACCGCGACGTGACGGCGGACGTTGTCGACTCCGGCGCGCACCGCCGCGGGATCCGTCTCCGCGAGCGCCTCGAAGTCCGCCGGCCACATGTCCAGCCCGTGGCGCTTCGTCCCCCGAACCGTCGCGACGACGACGGCCACGTCGGGGACGATCCCCCGGCTGGCGACGACGTGAGCGAACTTCTCGGCGCCGAGATCAGCGCCGAACCCCGCCTCGGTGACGAGGTAGTCCGCGAGCGAGACGCCGACGCGGTCAGCGACGAGGGTGTTCGTCCCGTGCGCGATGTTGGCGAACGGGCCGCCGTGGACGAACGCCGGGACGCCCTCGACGGTCTGGACGAGGTTCGGCCTGAATGCGTCCCGGAGGAGCGCGGCGACCGCGCCCGCGACCCCGACGTCCCCCGGCGTGATCGGATCGCCGTCGGCGTCCTCAGCGAGGACGATCCGTCCGGTCCGGTCCTTGAGGTCCGTCAGGTCGTCCGCGAGCCCGAGCACGGCCGTCAGCTCCGAGGCGGCGGTGATGACGAACTCGTCCTCCCGCGGGACGCCGCGGGCGGGGCCGCCCAGCCCCACGACGGTTTCGCGAAGCGCGCGGTCGTTGACGTCGAGCGCGCGCGGCCAGTCGACGCGGCGGACGTCGGCGTTCAGTTCGTTCCCGTGATGCAGGTGGTTGTCCAGCGCCGCGGAGAGCAGGTTGTGCGCGGCCGTGAGCGCGTGGATGTCGCCGGTGAAGTGGAGGTTGATCGCCTCCATCGGGAGCACCTGCGAGTACCCGCCGCCGGCCGCGCCGCCCTTGACGCCGAACACAGGCCCGAGCGAGGGTTCCCTGACCGCGACCGTCGTTGACTCCCCCAGTCCCGCGAGCGCCTGCCCGAGTCCCACGGTCGTCACGGTCTTCCCCTCGCCCTTCGGCGTCGGGGTCATCCCGGTCACGAGAACCACGGTTCCGTCAGCGCCGCGGTCGGGAGCGGTCGCCGAGCGCACCGCCGCGTGAGTGAGCTTCGCGATCCCCTCGCCGCGCGGCTCGATGTCGTCGGCCGTCAGCCCGAGATCACCCGCGACGTCCTCGATCGGGCGGGGGTCCGCGGCGCGAGCGACCGCGAGGTCGGACCGCGGTGCGTCGCCGCCGTCAGCCGCCGGATCTGAATGCGCCATACTCACGCCTTCGCTCGGCGTGGGTATCAGCCTTTGAGCCGTTCTCGCCGGGTAAAAAACCGTCCGCGGCCGTCGCCCTCAGTCGTCCGCCGGCTCCGCGTCGTCTTTCGGCTCGCCGCCGTCGGAGACCGTCACGGCGATGTCCGCGGCCGCGGCCTTGTACTCGGGGATCTTCGCGCGGTCGTCCAGCACGTCGTTCGTGAGCCGGTTCGCGGAGGCGGCCGCGAAGTGCGGCGTCGTCCAGACGACGCCCTCCTTGATGTCTTCGGTCACCTGCGCCTTCACGTCGATCTCGCCGCGCCGCGACCGGAGCGTGACCGTGTCGCCGTCCTCGATCCCGTACGCCTCGGCGTCTTTCGGGTGCACGTCGACGAAGTTCTCCGGGTGTTGCCGCAAGAGGGTCGGCGAGCGCCGACTCATCGTCCCCGTGTTGTAGTGCTCTTCAAGGCGAGCCGTGGTGAGGATCAGCGGGTACTCCTCGTCGGGGACCTCGGCGGGCGGCTGGTGACGGACGCCCTCGATCTGCCCGAGTCCGCTCTCCGTGTCGAAGGAGTCCTCGTAGAGGAACTGGTCGCCCTCGTCACCCTCCTCGTAGCAGGGCCAGTGGAGCCCCTCCTCGCCGAGCCCGTCGTAGGTCATTCCGTGGTAGATCGGACACACCTCGCGGAGCTCCTCGAAGACGGCCTCCACGTCCTCGAACCGGAACTCGTCCTCGCTGAACAGGCGACTGCCGACCTCCATCAGGATGTCGAGGTCGTGTTTCGTGTTCTCGTGGACCTTCTCGACGCCGCGCATCCGCTGGACGCGGCGGTCGGTGTTGGTGACCGTGCCGCCGCGCTCGGCCCACGTCGTCGCCGGGAGGACGACGTCCGCGAACTGCGCGGTCTCGGTCATGAAGATGTCCTGTGCGACCATGAACTCCAGCGAGCGCAGGCGCTCTTCGACCTCGTTGCCGTCGGGCTCGCTCATCACGGGGTTCTCGCCCATCACGTACAGCCCCTTCACCGAGTAGCCCGCCTCGTGGGATATCTCGACGTTGGTGAGGCCGGGCTCGTCGGGCACCTCGAAGCCCCACACGTCCTCGACCGATTCGCGGGCCTCGTCGTCGTCGACGAGCTGGTAGCCGGGGAGCACGTTCGGCATCGCGCCCACGTCGCTCGTCCCCTGCACGTTGTTCTGCCCGCGGAGTGGATTGACGCCGGTGCCGGGCCGGCCGAGGTTCCCCGTTATGAGCGCGAGGTTGATCTCGTTTTGCACGTTGTCGACGCCGCAGGTGTGCTGGCTCATCCCCATTCCGGTGAAGATGGCCGCGTTGTTCGCCATCGCGTACTTCTCGGCGGCGAGCTCGATGTCTTCGAGGGGGACGCCCGCCTCCTCGGCGGCTTCTTCCTTGTCGAAGTCGGCGAGGGTCTCCTTCAGGTGCTCGAACCCCTCGGTGCGCTGTTCGATGAACTCCTCGTCGATCCAGCCCGCGTCCGGCTCCTCCTCGTGGCGCTCGAGGATCGTCTTCAGGACGACGTTGAGCAGGGGGATGTCTGTCCCCGGGTTCAACTGGAGGTGCATGTGCCGCTCGGTCTCCCCGATGTCGAACGAGCGGGTGGTCTTGTTGGCGTGCGGATCGACCTGGATGACGGTGGCGCCCTCCAGGACGGCCTGCCGGAAGTACTGGCTGTTGGCGATCGGGTGCTGCTCGCCGGGGTTCGCGCCCTGGATCCAGAACACGTCCGCCGCCTCCTCGAGGTCCTCCATGCTGTTCGTCATCGCGCCCGCGCCGAGGCTGGTCCGGAGCGCCCACACGGTCGAGGCGTGGCACATCCGCGTGCAGTTGTCGACGTTGTTGGTGCCGTACCGGCGCGCGAGCTTCTGGAGGAGGTAGTTCTCCTCGTTCATCGTCTTCGAGGAGCCGAAGAAACCCATCGCGTCGGGGCCGTAGTCGTCGCGGATTCGTTCCATCTCCGAGACGATCCTGTCGTACGCCTCCTCCCACGTCGCCTCGCGGAACTCGCCGTCTTCCTTGATCAGCGGCTCCGTGAGCCGTTCCTCGTGGTCGACGACCTGCGTCGCCGCGCCGCCCTTGATGCAGACGCGTCCCTCGTTGACCGGGGCCTCTCCCCACGGCATGAACGTCACGTCGCCGGGTTCCTCCCCCTGATTCACCTTGATCCCGCACCCGACGCCGCAGTACGGGCAGATCGTTTTCACCGCCTCGTTCCCCTCAGTGGACATGGTTCTCACCTAGTCGTGCGATCATATATCATGATCTTTGTCGCGTGCCGCATGAGTGTATCGGTGGTTTCTGGCGGCGAGCGGGTCCGCCCGGCAGCCACACGGGCCTCACCGTCGGCGACCGCCGAAGCGTTTTGTCGGCCGCGGACGTCCACGGGCCCATGGATCCGAGCGTGGAAGGCGTCCGGGCGCGCGTGGACGAACACGTCGAGACGTACCGCGAGACCGCCCCCTTCTACCCGGTGGAGGCGGAGGCGATCGGGTCGCTCGGGGACGCGTTCCGCGCCGGCGACTACGGACGGCGCGACGTCGAGTGGGTTGTCCGCTGGTACCTCCGGCGGCGGGTGGGCGCGACCGATCACGAGGAGCGCCGGGCGATCGAGGAGGCCGTCGAGGACGCGGCGCCGCGCGAGCTACGCGAGGCGCTGTGGAACGCGATCGACGCGCTCGACGGGGTGAAGAGTCCCGACGACGACGACCCGCCGACGCCCGCCCACCACCGCGCGCTCGACGCGCTCACCGACCTCCCGGGCGTCGACGTCGCGGTCGGGTCCGCGCTGTTGTGGTTTCTCGACCCGGACGAGTACCTCGTCGTCGGCGACCGCGAGTGGCGGGTCGTCGCCGCGCTGACCGACCTCGACGAGTCGTACCCGGAGCCGGTGACGGTCGAGGCGTACGACTGCTACCTCGACGCGGTCCGGTCGCTCGCCGAGCGGCTCGACGTCGACGGCTGGCGCCTGTACATGGTGATCCAGCGGGTGCACGCCGAGGCGTTCGCCGGGGAGTGAGCTGCGCACGTCGGGACTCGCCCGTGGACGTCTACCGGTCGACGAACGGCGGGATCACGACCTCGGCGCGCTTCTCGTCGCCGCGAATGACGACGCTCACCTCAGTGCCGGCCTCCGCGTGGCTCTCGCGGAGGTAACCGAGGCCGATCGGCTGGCCGAGCGTCGGGCTCATCGTCCCCGACGTGAGGTGACCGATCCGGGCGAGGTCGCCGTCGGTGACGGCGTAGCCGCCTCGGGGGACGCCGCGGTCGAGCAGCCGGACGCCGACGAACCGCTCCTCGACGCCTTCCTCCCGCTGTCGCTCTAGGGCGTCGCGGCCGACGAACTCGGTGTCCAGCTTCACGACGAAGCCGATCCGCGCCTCGTAGGGGGTCCGGGGCTCGTCGTCGGGGTCGAAGTCCTGCCCGGAGAGGAGGTAGCCCATTTCCGTCCGGAGCGTGTCGCGCGCGCCGAGCCCGCACGGCTGGACGGTCGCTTCGGTCGACGCCGGATCGTCGTCCCCGACGAACGCCGACCAGACGTCCGCGACCGCGTCTGACGGGCACATGACCTCGAAGCCGTCCTCGCCGGTGTACCCGGTCCTGGCGACCCAGCTGTCGACGCCCGCGACCCTCGCGACTGTCGCCTCGAACTTCGAGAGGGCGACCACGCGGTCTTCGGGGGTGGCGTCGTCCAGGACGTCGGGCGCGTCCGGCCCCTGCACGGCCAGCATCGCCCAGTCCGATGTGGCGTTCTCGACCGTCGCGTCCAGCCCCGCGTCGTCTCGGTAGTCGGTCCAGCGGTCGGCCATCTGCTCGTCGTGGCCCGCGTTCGGGACGAAGAGGTACGCGGGATCGGCGGCGCCGTCTCCCGCTCGCGGGCCGAGGTCGCGGTCCAGGCCCGCGAGCGTCGCCGCGGCCGATCCGGCCGCCACGCCGTCCGGGAGGCGGTACACCACGGTGTCGTCGAGCATGACGCCCTCTTCGTTCGTGATCGCCGCGTACTGGGAGTCGCCCGGGTCGAGCGCCGTCACGTCGTTGGTGGTCAGCCGGTTCATCAGCGTCGTCGCGTCCGGGCCCGACACCTCCACCTCGCCCATGTGAGAGACGTCGAAGACCCCGACGGACTCCCGGACCGCGGCGTGTTCCTCGCGGATCGAGTCGAACTCGACCGGCATCTGCCAGCCGCCGAAGTCGGTGAACGTCGCGCCGCGCGCCTCGTGAGCGTCGTGGAGGGGTGGAAGCCGATCGGTCATGGCGGACCGGTGGCCGGGACGCGCCTAAGTTCTTGCCATCGGAGCGGTCTCGGCGCCGGAGCGGCGCCGCTGGCGCCGACAGGCTCAAGCCGCTTCCTCCCCGCCTGACCCACGTGAAGCGGACCCGGAGCCCCACCGGCCTGTTGGCCCCCGCCGCCGCGGTCCTGCTCGTCGCGCTCGTCGTCGCGGCGGCCGCGGGAGCGTGGCCGCCGCTCGTCGCGGTCGAGAGCGGGAGCATGGAGCCGGCGGTCGAGCGCGGCGACCTCGTCGTCGTCACCGCGACGGAGCGGTTCCCGTGGGGCGGGCTCGTCGGACACGCGGATCCCGACGCGCCGCGGCGGCTCGGCGGCGCCGGCGACGTGGTGGTGTACAGCCCGCCCGGCGACGAGAATCGGCCGATCCTCCACCGGATCGCGTTCCCCGTGAGCGAGGGAGAAGACTGGACCGACCGGGCCGATCCCGAGCTGCTCGACGGCGACTGCGCCGACGTGGAGAGCTGTCCCGCGCCCCACGACGGCTACGTCACATACGGCGACGCCAACGGCGAGTACGACCAGAGCGCGGGGATCGCGCCGGTCGTCCGCGAGGAGTGGATCACGGCTAAGGCGCTGTTCGCGGTCCCCGACCTGGGCTGGTTCCGGATCGGTGTCGACGCCGCGATAGCCCGGATCGGTCCCCTCCCGACCGCCGTCGGGCTCGGCGGGATCGCGGCGGTCACGGGCGGCTTCGGGGCGGTGCTGATCGGGTGGGTCGGTCGCGGGCGCGGCGGGGCGTGACACGTGCCCGAGACGTGACTCCGAGAGCGAGGCGTCACTCCGGGAGCGAGGCGTCACTCCGGGAGCGAGGCGTTACTCCGGACGCGAGGCGTCACTCCGAGGCCGAGTCTGCGGTCGCCTCCGGGTCGCCTCCGGCGTCGGCGTCCTCCGTGGCGGCCTCGTCGGCGCCCGCCTCCTCGTCGCCCTCGTCGAGCGTGACCGACCCGTTGGCGGCGTTGCGGAGGGCGTCGGACCGGCCGAACTCCCCGGGCGCGATCGCGAGCGTCCGGATCCCGTAGCCGTTCGCCGTCTCGACCACGGGCTTGAAGTCCGTGTCTCGGGAGGCTATCGCGAGGACCGACATCCGTCCTTCGGCCGCGAACCGGGCGGCGTCGACCGCGAGCTTCACGTCCACGTCGCCGCTCGTGACCACGACCTCGAACCCCCGGGCCTCCGCGGCCTGGATCAGTCCCGGCGTGGCGTGCTCGTCGAGGTAGAGCCGCGTCGTGACGAGGGGCCCCTCCGCCTCCGCCGCCCGTCGCACGTCGTCGAGGTCGACGTCGAACTCCTCGCGCAGCACGTTGGGCCCGTCGACAAACAGCGCCACGCCGACCGGCTCCTGGTCCTCCCGACTGGCTTCCATGCCTCGTCGTCGGCGACGGGCGGAAATAGGCGTGCTGGTCCGCGGCCGGCGGCCTCGACCGAGACCGGTCGGTGTCGGCCGTCGCTCCGAGCGCGTAACACCTTATATGTGTATTACGACCTGATCGACGACCGTAGTGAATATACGGAGAATTGAAGTGTGATGTCCAGGAATACCGAAGTAAGATGTCAAAAACAAACGCGTACACCGTTATTTCCGAGCAGAACGATCACCATTGCACGACGGTTCGTGCACATCCCCGCAACGAGACGTACCACGTCGTCGACTACGCCGACGAGGACGCCCGGAAGCGCGTCGCGGACCTGCCGGTCGGCTCGGTCGTCAAGATGGAGCTGTCGCGCGCCGGCCGCCGGAGCAACGTCTGGCGGGCCGAGTCGGTCCGGACCGCACACACCGACGGGGGGTCCACGGAGTAACGGTCGCTCGGCTGTCCCGCTTCTCTCGGCGGCTACTCCTCGTCTGACCGCTGTAACGCGCGTTTCCGCGTCGCGGGGCCAGACCGTTCCGACTCCGCCGAAACAGATATATTAGTAGAGACTTATATTAGCGATCGGAATTATGACTGAAGGGCTGTCCGACGTCGAACGGGAAGAGGCCGCTACGGTGCGGCGCGGGTGCTGTGCGAGCGTGGATCACGGAGTTTCGCCTCGCGGCGTCGACGCCGACGTCGAGACGCTCGCCGCGCTCGGCAACGAGACGCGGTACGAGGCGCTCCGGCTCGTCGCTGCGACCGAGGGGGGCACCTGCGGCTGCGAGATCGAACCCGCGCTCGACGTGAGCCAGGGGGCGGTCAGTCAGGCGCTCTCGCGGCTCCACGACGCCGGGCTCGTGACGCGCCGGAAGGAGGGCCGCTGGCGGTACTACGACGCGACGGAGCGCGCCCTGCGGCTGCTGGACGTACTGGACGAGACGCGCTCGAGCGACGAGGTCGAAGCGGGGGCGCAGTCGTGACCGAAGACGTGAGCGCCGGGCGCGAGATCGACGCGGCGGAACAGCGACGCGTCGTTCGCGAGCGGTACAGCGGCATCGCGGCGGCGGGATCGTCGTGTTGCGACGACGGGGACGAGTCCCGCCGACTCGGCTACGACGAGGGCGACGTCGACGCCGTCGCGGCCGGTGCCAATCTCGGACTCGGCTGCGGGAACCCCACCGCGATCGCGAGCCTGGAGCCCGGCGAGACCGTCCTCGACCTGGGCTCGGGCGGCGGGTTCGACTGCTTCCTCGCGGCGCGGGAAGTCGGGCCCGACGGCCGCGTCATCGGCGTCGACATGACGCCCGAGATGGTCGAGCGCGCCCGCGAGAACGTGGAGCGGAACGGGACCGAAACCGTCGAGTTCCGCCTCGGCGAGATCGAGCACCTACCGGTCGCGGACGCGTCCGTCGACGTAATCCTGTCGAACTGCGTGATCAACCTCTCGCCGGAGAAGCCGCAGGTGTTCCGCGAGGCGTTCCGCGTCCTCCGTCCCGGCGGACGACTCGCCGTCTCCGACGTGGTTCGGACCGCGCCGTTCCCGGACGGCGTGCGGCTCGATCCCGCGTCCGTGGCCGGCTGCGTCGCCGGCGCGTCGTCGATCGAGGAGGTCGAGTCGATGCTGGAGGACGCGGGGTTCGAAGCGATCGCCATCGACCCGAAAGACGAGAGCGAGGAGTTCATCCGCGACTGGGACGACGACCGCGACGTGAGCGAGTACGTCGTCGCCGCGACGATCGAGGCGCGGAAGCCGCGATCGTGAGCGCGAGCGACGGGGCCGTCGCCTGGCTTTTATAGATCTCGCGTGAGCCGCGGGTTCGTCACGGCGCCGTCGGCCGCGGAGGCGAAGTCGCGGCCGTATTTCGCGAGGATGCCGCCCTCGTACGGCGGCTCGGGCGCGTCCCACGCCTCGCGGCGTTCGGCGAACTCCTCGTCGGAGAGGTCGACGCTGAGGTCGCGCTCCGGGATGTCGACGGTGACGTGGTCGCCGTCCTCGAGGAGCCCGATCGGACCGCCGGCGGCCGCCTCGGGCGCGACGTGACCGATCATCGGGCCGCGCGTCGCGCCGGAGAAGCGCCCGTCCGTCAGGAGCGCCACGTCGTCCTCGTGGCCCGCGCCGACGACGGCGGCGGTGACGCCGAGCATCTCGCGCATCCCCGGACCGCCGGTCGGTCCCTCGTTGCGGATCACGATCACGTCGCCGGAGTCGACCGCGCCCGACTGGACGTACTCCATCGCGTCCTCCTCGTGTTCGAACACGCGGGCGGGTCCCTCGTGGTAGAACTCGTCGTCGCCGGTCACCTTGAGCACGGAGCCGTCGGGCGCGAGGTTGCCCGTGAGGATCTTGATGGCTCCCTCCTCCTCCTTGGGGTCGTCGACCGTGTAGAGGAAGTCCGTCTCGATCTCGTCGTCTGGGAGGTCGCCCCGCGCCTCGAGCTCGGCGAGCTCCTCGGCGATGGTGCGGCCGGTGACGGTCATCGCGTCGCCGTGGAGCAGGTCGGCCTCCAGCAGGCGACGGAGGACGACCGGGACGCCGCCGACCTCGTGGAGGTCGTTCATCACCCGGCTCCCGCCGGGCTGGAGGTCGGCGATCTTCGGCGTGCGGCGCGAGATCTCGTCGAAGTCCTCGATCGAGAGGTCGACGTCGGCCTCGGCGGCCAACGCGAGCAGGTGGAGAACGCCGTTCGTCGAGCCGCCGATCGCGGTCTGTAAGGCGATCGCGTTCTCGAAGGACTCCCGCGAGAGGACGTCAGAGGGGCGCCGGTCGTTCTCGACGCAGTCCAGGACGAGCTCGCCCGCCCGCTCCGCGACCGCGTAGCGCTCTTCGTCCTCGGCGGGCGCGGAGGCGGAGCCGAGCGGCGCCATCCCAAGCGCCTCGGAGATGGACGCCATCGTGTTCGCGGTGAACATGCCGCCGCAGGAGCCCGCGCCGGGGCAGGCGTGCCGCTCCAGCTCGTCGAGCTCCTCGCCGCTCATGTCGCCCTCGGCGTAGGCGCCGACGCCTTCGAACACCTGCACGATCGTGACGTCGCGCCCGTCGTGTTCGCCGGGCATGATCGAACCGCCGTAGAGGAACACGCTCGGGAGGTCGGTGCGGATCGACGCCATCAGCATGCCGGGGAGGTTCTTGTCGCAGCCCGCCACCGTCACCAGCGCGTCCATGCGCTCGCCGAACGAGACGAGCTCCACGGAGTCGGCGATGACCTCGCGCGAGATGAGGCTCGCCTTCATCCCCTCGGTCCCCATCGAGATGGCGTCCGAGATGGTGATCGTCCCGAATTCGATCGGCATCCCGCCCGCGGCGTCGATCCCGTCGATCGCCGCGTCGGCGACGTCGTCGAGGTGGACGTTACAGGGCGTGATGTCGGCGGCGGGGTTCGCCACGCCCACGAGCGGCGAGGAGAGGTCCTCGTCGTCGAACCCCATCGCTCGGAACATCGAGCGGTGGGGCGCGCGCTTCGCGCCCTCGGTCACGTCTCTGCTCCGCAGGTCCTCGTCCTTCTCGCCCGCGAACCGGTCCGCGTCGCCTCCGCGCCGTCGAGGGGTCTCCCCCTCGTCGGATCGTGGCTGCTGTTCGCTCATACCTGACCCTGTCGCTCGGGGGTCTTAAACGGCCGCGTCTGGGCGAGGGTTGCTCGGGAGGGCG
Organism: Halorubrum sp. AD140; assembly: GCF_034497445.1. Classification (NCBI taxonomy): domain Archaea; kingdom Methanobacteriati; phylum Methanobacteriota; class Halobacteria; order Halobacteriales; family Haloferacaceae; genus Halorubrum; species Halorubrum sp. AD140. The sequence continues at coordinate 53,132 of NZ_JAXRUU010000003.1, read as the reverse complement.
CGGCGGGGCGAACGGGTTCGTCCCGCGCTCGCCGCGCCGCTCAGACCCGCGCTTTCAGCTCCACCCGGTACCCGAACGGGTCCCTGACGTACACCGCCGGCGCCTCCCCGGTCGCGCCGAGCGGCGAGTCGAGCCGCTTCTCGACAGCGACGCCGGCCGCTTTCAGTTCGTCCTCGATCTCCCCGATCGGCTCCTCGACGACGACGGCGACGTGGTCGTAGTTCGTCGCCGTCGGCGGCGCGAACTCGTCGGTCGGCCAGAGGTGGATCACGGCGGTCGCCGACAGCCGCACGTCGAAGAACGGCTTCTCGTCGGCCGCGTACAGCGCGTCCTCGATGCCGAATCCGAGCCGATCGCCGTAGAACTCGCGGGCGTCGTCGACGCCGTCCTCGGGGATCCGGAGGTTGACGTGGTCGATGTGGCGTGCGCGCATACCCGGAAACTGGGCGGCGCGGCGCAAAAAGGTGCGGCGGGAGCGACGGGGTCGTCAGGCGAACGCGCGCAGAATGCCCGCCCCGTCCGTGCTGCGACCGAGGTCCGGAAGGGTGGCGCGCTCGGGGTGGGGCATCAGCACCGCGACCGTCTCTCGCTCGCCGAGGACGCCGGCGACGTTGTCGGTGGAGCCGTTCGGGTTGGCGGCGTCGGTGACGTTCCCGTCGGCGTCGCAGTAGCGGAAGAGCACGCGGTCGTCGGCGACGAGGGCCGCGTGGGCCGCCTCGCCGATCTCGAAGCGCCCCTCGCCGTGCGCGATGGGGATCTCGATCACGTCGCCCTCGTCGTAGGCGGCGGTCCAGGGCGTGTCGGCGCGCTCGACGCGCAGGTGCACGGGCTCACACTGGAATCGCGCGGAGGCGTTCGTGGTGAACGCGCCGGGGACGAGTCCGGACTCCGCGCCGATCTGCGCGCCGTTGCAGACGCCGATCAGGGGGACGCCGTCGGCGGCGGCCTCGCGGACCTCGGCCATTATCGGGGCGCGGGCGGCCATCGCGCCGGCGCGGAGGTAGTCGCCGTACGAGAAGCCGCCGGGGAGGACGATCCCGTCCGCGTCGGCCGGGAGGCCGTCCTCGTGCCAGACGCGCTCGGCGTCGATCCCGAGGTGGTCGAGCGCGCGGACCGCGTCGCGGTCGCAGTTGGAGCCGCCGAACTGGACGACGGCGACCGTCACGCCGACCACCTCGCGGGGTCGGCCGCGGCGGCTTCGGCGGCGTCCGCGCCGGTGACGATCGACGTCGTCGAGACGGCGACCGTCATCGCTCGGCGACCGCGACGTCGTAATCGTGGATCGTCGGGTTCGCGAGCAGCCGCTCGGCCATCTCGTCGGCGCGGTCGGCCGCCTCGTCGGCGTCGGCCGCCTCCAGGTCCACCTCGAAGCGGTCGGCCGACCGGAGGGCCGACAGCTCGAACCCGAGGCGTTCGAGCGCCCGCCGAGTCGTCTCGGCCTCCGGGTCGAGGACGCCCCGCTTCAGCCGGACCGTCACCGTGGCGGTGTATGCCGTCATGGCTGACACTGCGGAGTCGTGTGTAAAAACGGTTTTGGAACGTCTCTTCTATCCACATTCGTGGATATATTTCGGTCGATCCCGCGGACGGTCGGCTCTCCCCGGAACGAAAGGGGCAAACCCCTCCGCGACTTGGATGGGGTGTATGCAGCCGCTCGAACCATCGGAGGTGATCGTCGCATGACCCGCGAACTGACCGAGATCACGGTCGTCGGAGGAGACAAGACCGGACTCATCGCGCGGGTCACCTCCCTGCTGTTCGAGCGCGGAATCAACATCGAGGACCTCGATCAGGCGGTGCGCGAGGGCGTCTTCCGGATGACGACCCGCGTGGACGCCTCGGAGATGGAGACCTCGCGCGGGGAGCTCCGGCGCGCGCTCGCCGAGCTCGGTCGCGAGCTGGACGTCGACATCCAGGTGCGGTTCCCGAGCGACCGCGACGCCCGCAGAATCGCCCTTCTGGTCACGAAGGAGACCCACGCGCCGGAAGCCCTGCTGGAGGCGGAGGCGCGCGGCGCCCTCGCCGACGACGGCGAGGAGGCGGAGATCCCGGTCGTGATCGGCAACCGCGGCGACCTCCGCTCGCTCGCGGAGCGCTACGACAAGCCCTTCTACGACGTGGGCGACGGCGGCGGCAACACCGACGAGGGCCGTCTGCTCGACCTCTTGGCCGAGTACGACGTGGACCTCATCGCGCTGGCCCGCTACATGCGCATCCTCTCGCCCGAGGTCGTCTTCCGGTACGAGGGGCGGATCATCAACGTCCACCCGTCCCTCCTACCGGCGTTCCCGGGGGCGGAGGCGTACCGACAGGCGAAGGACGCCGGGGTCCGCGTCGCGGGCGTCACCGCCCACTACGTCACGACCGACCTCGACCAGGGGCCCGTGATCGCCCAGCGCGCCTTCGACGTGCCCCCGAGCGCCGACGTCGACGAGATCAAGCGCCGCGGGCAGCCCCTGGAGGCCGCGGTGTTGCTCGACTCGGTCCGGCTCCACCTCGCGGACGCCATCGCGATCCACCGCGGCACGGTCCACGTCCGAGAGGACGTCGACGTCGACGCCCGGCTCGGTCTCAGCGAGGCGGCGGTCGACGCCAACCCCGACGCGCCGGTCGACGGCGAGCCGCTGTCGCGGTCGGAGACGCCGACGGCCGAGACCGACTGAGCGGCCTCCGGGCGACCGTTTTAAAGCGCCGCGCGCGTAGGGACCGCCGATGTCACCGGCTGGATCCCTCGCGCGCTTCCTCGGCGACGCCCGCGCCGTCGTTCGCAGCGACGAGCGCCTGATCCTCCTGTTCCTCCTGCTCCTCTCGGTCGCGGCGCTCGCGGTCTTCCTCTACTACACCGACCTGATCCTCGACGGGCTCCCCGACGTGCTCCCCACAGCCTCACCCCGGCCGTGAGCGCCAGTCGCTTCCGGTTCCGCCTACCGTCCGTCGTCGCCTTCCTCGATCGACTCCGTGACGCGGGCGTGGAACTCCCGGAGCACCGCCGACTCGTCGTCCGCGAGCACCGTGTCGGAGTCGACGAGCGTCGCGAGGCCGAAGGAGAGCGGCGTCGGCGAGTCGACGGCGTGATGGACGACCTCGAGGTCGCCGCCCGCGACCTTGCCGAGGACCTCGCGGAGCCCGGCGACGTCGAGCCGGTCCTCCAACAGCTCCCGGTACGTCTCCTCCGCGACGGCGAACTCGTCGAGCTCGTCCGCGAAGGAGAGCAGCATCTCGGCCGACACCTGCTGTTCGGCCGCCGTCTTCTCGTACCCCTTGTACCGCTTCAGGATGAGGAGCGAGCGGGCCGCGTCGATCCGGAAGTAGCGCTGGTGGAGGTCGGTCCCCCGCACCGCCTCGCGGAGGTCGTCGCGGACCGTCTCGGGGTCCAGGTCGCGGAGGATCGCGGCGACGTCGACCTTGCGGTTCAGCGGGAGCGCGAGCGAGAACCCGCGGTCCGCGACCGCGACGGAGACGTTGGCGTCGGTGCGGTTCGCGACCGCCGCGGCGACGAGCCGCGAGAGCCCGTCGTTGAACCGCCGGCCGTAGTTGGAGTGGACGTAGAACCGGCGCTTGTACGCGGCGCGGTCGAGCTCCTCCTCCACGACGAGCCGCGAGGGCGTGGGGACGCTCTCGGCGCCCGCGTACGCGACCTGCTCGTCGTACATCCGGGTGATCGCCCGGACCGCGCTCCCGTCGAGGGGGAGCTCTCGTAGCCACGCGCGGACCGCGGGCGGCCCCCCGTCTTCGAGCCGGTCGAGCAGTTGGCCCTGGAATGCCAGCGTCTCGCGCGCGAGGTCGTAGGAGAGGGGGAGCCGCTCGGAGTACCAGGAGGGGACGGTCGGGCGCTCGCTCGTCCGGTCGACGTACACCTTCGAGCCGCGACGGTACCGGAACGCGAACCGCTCGCCGCCCAGCGCGAACACGTCGCCCGGATCGAGGGTGTCGAGGTAGCTCTCGTCGAGCGTCCCGACCGCCTCGCCGTCGCGCGTGTGCACCCGACAGCTGAACGAGTCCGGGATCGTCCCGACGTTCGTCATGTAGATCACCCGCGCCAGTCGACCGCGCTTCCCGACGAGGAGTTCGCCGACCGGATGCTCCTCGCGGTGATGCGGGCCGCCCGGCGGGTCGTTCTCGTCGCGCCACACCTTCGGGTAGACGTTCCGGTCCTCGAGCCCCTCGTAGTCGGCCGTGAGGTAGCGCATGAGCCGCTCGTACTCCGCCTCGTCGAACTCGCGGTACGGGTGCGCGCGCCGGAGCGTCTCCCGAATCTCTCGGTCCGGTCGGATCCGGTTTATCGCCATCCCGTAGACGTGCTGAGCGGCCACGTCGTAGGCGCCCTCCGGGAGGAACACGCGGTCGACGAACCCGTCCTCGGCGCGGGCGAGCATCGCCGCGCACTCGACTAACTCGTCGCGGTCGAGCGCGAACACCCGCCCCTCGACCGTCTCGCCGGGGCTGTGGCCCGCGCGCCCGACGCGCTGGAGCAGCGCAGACACCGACTTCGGCGAGCCGACCTGCACCACCAGGTCGAGGTGCGGCATGTCGATGCCGAGCTCCAGGCTCGTCGACGTGGTCACCACGTCGAGCGAGCCCTCCTTCAGCCCCTCCTCGATCCGGGTACGCTGGCCCTCGCCCAGGCTCCCGTGGTGACAGCCCGAGTTCGACTCGTCGTAGCCGAACCGCTCGCGGAGCCCCTGGAGGGTGCGCTCCGCGCCCGACCGGGAGTTCGTGAACACCAGCGTGTTCTCGTGGGACTCGATCAGCTCGCTGAGGGACTCGTAGAAGCGGTCCGTGACGACCGAGCGCGGCGTGTGGACGAGGTCGGCCGCCGGCGTCCGAAGCTCGAGGTCGAACTCCCGGACGAACCGCGCGTCCACCAGCTCGCACGGGCGGGGTTCGAGCCCCGCCTCGTCGCCGACCTCGCCGGCGACGCGCTCGCGGCCGACGAGGAACTCGGCGACCTCGTCGAGCGGCTCGACCGTCGCCGAGCAGCCGATCCGCGTGGGAGAGCCGTCGGCCAGGTCCGTCAGCCGCTCCAGCGAGACGGCGAGGTGGGTGCCGCGCTTGTTCGCCGCCAGCGAGTGGATCTCGTCGACGATGACGTACTCGACGGTCCGGAGCTTCTCCTTGAACTTCGGGGAGTTGAGCAGGATCGCCAGCGTCTCCGGCGTGGTGTTGAGCACGTGCGGCGTCTCCGCCAGCATCGCCTGTCGGTCCGCCGTGCTCGTGTCGCCGTGGCGGATCGCCTGTCGGACGCCGGGGTCGGGAGACTCGTCGCCGCGAGAGGCCGTCTCCGCCGCGATCCCCTCGATCGGGACCTCCAGGTTCCGCTTGATGTCGTTGGCGAGCGACCTCAGCGGCGAGACGTACAGGCAGTAGACGGAGTTCTCCAGCTCTCCCGCCCGCTCCCGTGCGAAGAGGTCGTCGAGCACGGCGGTGAAGGAGGCGAGCGTCTTCCCGCTGCCGGTCGGCGCGGCGACGAGGCAGTTCCGGCCGGCGTCGACGTGGGGGATCGCCTCGCGCTGCGGCGGGGTGAAGAAGCCGCCGTTCTCGCCGACGTAGGCGCCGAACTCCGAGACCCACCAGCGGCGGACCGGCGGCGAGAGTCGGTCGAGCACGTCGGCGTCCGGGAGCGGCACCGTCTCCGGGTCGAACTCGACCGACGGCCCGTCGTCGTCGGACTTCGCCCGACTGCCAGAGGCGTGTTTCGCCTCGCCGGCGAGGGCTTCACAGAGGAGCGCCCGCGCCGACGGGCCCGCCGCGCCGCGTTCCGTGAGTTCGCTCACTGTGACGTACGTGGGCGTGCGACGGCATATCGGTTGTGTCGGTGGCGGTGCGCGAACCGGCCCGTTTATCCGCGATCCGTCCGTGACGCCGCACGTATGAGCGAAACCTCGCGGACGGCGGAGCGGGACATCGACCGCAACCTGTTCGTCACTGTCTCGGGACCGCCGGGCTGCGGGGCGACGACGCTGGTCGAGGGGCTGGCGGCGGCGCTCGACTGCGGCTACGTCTCCGGCGGCGAGCTGTTCCGCGAGATCGCCGCCGAGCGCGACATGAGCCTCTCGCAGCTGATCGCGAAGACGGGCGAGTCCGAGGAGATCGACCGCGCGCTCGACCGCCGGCTCCGTCGGATCGCCGAGAAGTGGGGCGCGGCGAACAAGGCGTTCGTCCTGGAGTCGCGGCTCGCCGGGTGGATCGCCGGGAACCGCGCCGACGTGCGGATCTGGCTCGACGCCCCCGACGAGGTGCGCGCCGACCGCACGCTCGACCGCGAGGAGATGACCTCCGAGATGCAGGTCCGCGAGGTGATCGAGGAGAAGCGGTACAAGTCGTACTACGGGATCGACCTCTCGGACCGCTCCATCTACGACCTCGCAATCAACACGGGTCGGTGGGGCCCGGAGACGACGCTCGACGTCGCGCTCACCGCGATCGAGGGGTACGACGTCGAGGCGGACGAGGGCGCGTTCGACACGCCCGACTTCGAGATATAGGCGGTCCCGATCGGCGGTCCGAGTCAGAACGTAATGATTTCGTAGTCGTCGTCGACGAGCGACCGGATGCTCGGGTGTCCGTCGTACTCGTCGAGCGTGACGAGCCCGGCGTCCGCGACCGCCTCCTCGACACCGAACGCGCCGGAACAGTAGTCACAGACCGCCGTGTCGTCGCGGACAGCCTGGTAGAGCTCGTGGTAGTCGCTCTCCTCGTCTTCCAGCTCCGGGATCCACTGGGTCCCGGCGCCGTCGAAGATGAGTTCGAGATCGTCGTCGTCGTTCTCGGCGAACTCCTTCGCGGCCTCCAGCCCGTTCGCGAGGCGACCGTAGTCGGCGTGCGATTCGTTGCCGGCGAGAATCACGATTGCTGCTTTTGCCATCGTGTTCTCTTATAAGCGTCACCCTACAAAACCCGCCCGCGGGTGTGTGTTCGGGACGCCGGATCGGCATGCGGTGACGTATCACGATGACCGCGGTGGATCACGAATGACCGGGGTGGTCGTGTCCGCCGCGCGAGAACTGTCCCGAGAAGGCCCGATCGACGACCTCGGAGAGGGCGGGGTGGATATGGACCGCGTCCCGGATGTCTTGGACAGTCCCCGAGCCCGCGGTCATCGCGACGACGACCTCCTCGATCAGGTTCGACGCCTCGGGGCCGACGATGTGACAGCCCTCGATGGTGCCGTCCAGATCGATGAGGACCTTCACGAATCCCTCGGCGTGCATCGCGCTGCCGCGAGCCGTCTCGTCGTACGCGTAGGTCCGGGTGGCGTAGTCGGCGTCGGCCTCCCGGAGGTCCTGCTCGCGCGCGCCGACGCCGGCGACCTCCGGCGAAGCGAACACCGCGAACGGCATCGCCGAGTAGTCGACCGGCTCCGGGTCGTCGCCGAGCAGGTTCCGGATCACGGCCCTCGCCTCGTGGTTCGCGCTGTGTTTCAGCAGGTACTCGCCGACCACGTCGCCGAGCGCCCAGACCCCCTCGGCGTCCGTTCGCAGGTACTCGTCGGTCTCGACGAACCCCCGCTCGTCCGTCTCCACGCCGGTCGCGTCGAGGTTCAGCGCGTCGGTGTTCGGGCGGCGGACCGCGGCGACCAGGAGCGCGTCGCCCGAAACGGACACGCGCTCCACCTCCTCGGGAGCGCCAACGGTCTCTCCGCTCGCGCGGACCGAGTCGGCCCCGGGGTACGGCCGGGCCTCGACGGTCACCTCGCCGTCGGCTTCCTCGGCCGAGACGGCCTCGTACCCGGTGTACACGTCGAACCGGTCGGCGAAGCGGTCGGTGAACGCCTCGCCGACCTCCTCGTCGGCCTCCGGGAGGAGGTGCTCGCGCCGGCCGACGATCGTCACGTCGCTGCCGAACGTCCCGAAGAAGTGGCCGAGTTCGGCCGCGATGTACCCGCCGCCGACGATCACGAGGCGGTCCGGTACCGTCTCCAGCCGGAGCGCCTCCGTGCTCGTGAGGTAGTCGACGTCATCGATCCCGTCGATCGGCGGGACCGAGGGGTGCGTTCCGGTGGCGACGAGGACGGTCTCGGCGCGGAGCGTGGCGCCCTCGTCGTCGCCGTCGACGATCTCGACCGTGCGGTCGTCGACGAACCGCCCGGTCCCAGAGAACAGGTCGTGGCTGTTCGAGGACGTGAGCCCCTTTCGGATCGACTCGGAACTGCCCGAGACGTCCTCGTTGACCGTTCGAACGATCTCCGCGAAGTCCACAGCCTGCACCTCGGCGTCGATCTCGAACGCGCCTGCGGCCTCGATCGTCTCTAAGACCTCGGCGTGGTACAGCAGCCGTTTCGAGGGGATACAGCCGCGGTTGAGACACGTCCCGCCGAGCCGTCCCTCCTCGACGACCGCGACCGAACTCCCTCGCCCGGCCATCGCGTTCGCCACGTCCAGTCCCGACCCAGACCCGATCACGAGGAAGTCGAACTCCTGCATGCCATTCCTGACCACGCCCAGAGATATCAACCTCCGGCCGACGTGCGGGCCGCATGCCGAGCCGCGAACGGTGCGGGCGGTCTCAGAGCGTGATGACGTGGTCGACGCCGACCTCGCCGAGCGCCGCGTAGAGGTCGGGGAAGCAGCCGACGGTGGCGCCCTCGACCGTGTTCGTCGCCTCGTAGTGGTCGCGACCGTGCTCGTCGGTGTGGTCGAACTCCGCGAGCCCGCGCCGGGTCGCGCACTGGTCGCACAGCATGAGCAGGATCTCCTGCTCGGCCGCCACGTCGGAGAGCCGCCGGCCCAGCGGGTCGTCCTCGCGGAGCGCGTAGGTGTTGTCGTGGAAGAAGAACATCCCGACGACGTCGGCGCCGTGGGCCTCGGCCTCCAGCTGTGGGAGGATCATGTCCCCGAGCACGTAGTCGATGGTCTGTCCGGCCGTCGCGAAGACGTAGGCGACCTTCATGGTCCGACGTCGGCGGGACGCAGGATGGCCCCACGGACAGCGGCAGGGTTTCCCGTCGTCTGTGACGCGCGCCCCCTCCGTACCGGAGGTGGATCGGCTCAGACCACGACGGAGCCGAACGGGTACGCGGCCGTCTCCGCGGTCCAGATAGCCCCCCCGTCGACGTCGACGAGCGAGATCAGGCCGTCGTCGTAGTGCGAGACGACGAGCCGGTCGCCGACGCGCGTGGCGACGAGACCCGGCGCCGGGGTCTCGACGACCGACCCCCCGAGCGACCGGAGGCGGTCGGCCTCGGCGTCGAGCACCCACCACTCGCCGCCGACGCGGAACAGGTCCACCGGACGGGTGAACCCCTCGTGGACCGCGACGAGTTCGAGGTCGCGGTCGAACTCGTGGACGACCCCGTCGGCGCGCCCGGGGACGAAGGCTCGGTCGCCGGTGACGACGAGGTCGTACGGGTCCGTGCCGACCGCGGCGGCGCCGAGGACGGGGTCGGCCGGGAGCGCACCTCCGCCGCCCGTTTCGAACGCGACCACCCGCGCGTTCCGCTGATCGACGGCGTAGCCGCGGCGGCCGTCGGGACCGACCGCGACGCCCTGTACGCGGGCGTCGCCGCCGACGTCCACGGATCCGATCCGTTCGTGGAGCGCGGGGTCGACGACGTCGACGACGCCGTCCCGGCGGCTGCCGGCGTAGAGCCGCCGGCCGTCGGGGGAGACGGCGACCTCGTGGGGCTCCGCGCCGACCGCGATCCGGGTGACGAGCGCCAGTTCCTCCGGGTCAATGACGGCGAGCGCGTCGCCCGCGGTACAGGAGACGAACAGCTCGCCGTTCGCGGCGGCGAAGTGAGAGGGGCCGAGGACGCCCGTCTCGATGCGGACGACGCCGCCGGTCGGGTCGACGGCGGTGACCGCCCGCTCGCCCATGGTCGCGACGAAGGTCGACCCGCCGTGCGTCTTCGCGTGAACCGGGTGGCTCCCGACCGGGACCTCGCCGAGCGGCTCGCCGGTGTCGAGCGCGAACAGCGCGAGGACGTCGTCGCCCTCGCAGGCCACCGCGACGACGCGGTCCGGCGGGGTGTCGGCAGTGGCGCCGTCGCCGGCGGCGTTCTCCGCGGTCATCCCGTACAGGAGAAGTCGCCGCCGCCCCCGTCCTCGCCGACGCTTCCGTCCGTCTCGATCACGACGTTCGTCGCGGTCTCGACGGGGTACCGTCCGCGGTCGCCGTCGACGTTCGCCCACTCGGCGAAGCCGCCGTCGTACAGCCGGACGTCGGAGAAGCCGATCGCTCGCAGCGTCAGCCACGTCGACGTGGGGTCGACGTTCTCGCCGCCGTACACGACGACGGTGCTCTCGCGGTCGAGCTCGGCCTCCGCCTCGTACAGCTGCACGAGGCGACTCGGCTCCGTCAGCCGCCGGCCGGAGACGTTCCCGACCCAGTGCACGCCGATGGCGCCCGGGAGGTGCCCGTGCCGGTCGTTGTCCGGGTCGAGGGCGTCGGCCCCCGCGGCGCCGACGTACGCCTCCGCGACGCGGACGTCGACGAGTCCGGGGCCGTCGTCGTTGAACGTCCCGACGCGGTCGGCGAGCCACTCGCGGGTGACCCGCGTCGACTCGGCGGGGTCGGGCTCGTACTCGGCCGGCGAGACGCGGTCGCGCGAGCCGGTCCCGAGCCGACCGTTCCACCCCGAGAGCCCGCCGTTGAGCACCCGAATCGAGCCGGCGTGCCCGACCGCGGCGAGCGCGAACGCGACGCGCGTGACCCGCGAGCCGACGCTCGCGCCGTAGACGAGCACGTCGTCGTCGGGGGACACGCCGACCTCGCCGAACGCCGCCGCGATGGCCTCGGCATCCGGGATCAGCCCGGCGTCGGTCGACTCCCGGCTCGTGATCGCGTCGAAGGGGACGCGGCGGGCGCCGTAGATCCGCTCCGTCCGGAACCGCTCGGCGTCGCGGGCGTCGAGGACGACGACGTCGTCGCGGTTGTCGGCCAGCCAGCTCGGGCCGACGAAGTGGGCGACGTTACCCGTCACCTCGTTCTGGGCGGCGACGTCGGCCGGGGTCGATACCCCGAGACAGCCGGCCGTGCTCGCCGCGCCCGCGACGGTCGCGCCGGCCGCGGCCCGGAGGAGCCCGCGGCGGGTGGACGCCGGGTCCGGTCCGCTCTCGGTTCCGTCCCGCGCGCCCGCATCGCTCTCGGTCCCGTCGATTCGCTCGTCGTTCGGCGTGTTATCGTGAGTCATCTATCCGCAGTAGCAGTGGTCGTCCATGCACCACGACGCCTCCCGGTCCCCGAAGGAGACGCCGAGCGAGGCCAGCCGGGCCTGGATGCTCGCCATCGCGTCGTCCTGGGGTCTGACCGTGCCGGCGACCGCGCCGGTGGGCGCTTCGCCCGCGTCGATCGTCGCGACGACCTCGCGGCTCGCGTGTTCGATCACGGCGACCTGGTTCGCGTCCTGCACGGGGACGTACAGCTTCTCGCGGTTCGGCCCCCACGCGCCGGCGATGCTGCTGCCGCCGACGTCGAGGGTCGTCTCGTACTCGTTCGACTCCAGGTCGATCACGCCGACGCCCTCGCCGGGGATGAAGAGGTACGCCGCCGTGTTGTCCGGCGCGACCTCGCTCGTGATCGGCGCGCCCGGGAGTCCGTCGTCGCGGGTGATCTTCGCGATCTCCTCCGGGTTCTCGGGGTCGGAGACGTCCCAGACGCTCTCGGATCCCTCGCGGGGCACCTCGGGCTCGCCGCCGAGCGTCCCCTCGCCGTTCGCCACGAGGAGGAGCTCCCCGTCGAAGGAGGCGGTGCACATGAACGGGAGGACCTTCCCCTCCTCCGTGACCGGCTCGCCGGCGTCGACGCGCGCCACCGTCTCGAACGGGTCGACGCTCAGCACGCGGAGCGCCTCGTCGGCCACGTCGACCACGAAGGCGTACTCGCCGTAGGGGCCGAGCGTCATGTCGCACGGGCCGACGTAGCCCGTCTCGATCTCGTCGGTCACCTCGCCGAAGGCGTCGCTGTCGCGGTCGGCGTCGACGCGGAAGATCGCGTGCGCCTCGTCGCCCTCGGGGTCCATGCCGGTCGTCCCTCCGGACGCGATCAGCAGGTGGTCGCCGTCGGGCGTCAGGTTCGGGTAGTTCGGGCCGTACCCCGTCTCGACGAAGGCGACCTCTTCGAGGGTGCGCTGGTCGAACGCGCGGACGCCGCCGGAGACGTTCAGCCAGAGCACGTCGTGGTCGGCGTCGACCCCCGTGGAGTACTGGTTCGCCGGGAACGAGGCGGTCGTGTCGAGGTACACCGACGAGAGCAGCTCGTCGGACTCGGCGTCGATGACGCTCACCGTCCGGTCCCCGTTGTTGAACACGAACACCGTCGGCTCGGCGTCGGCTCCGTCGCCGCCGCCCGAACAGCCGGCCAGCGCCGTCGTCGCACCGACGGCCCCCGACGCCTGAAGCAGCCGCCGTCGGTCGATTCCGTCCGAAAAGGGGTTCCGTCTGGCGTCGTTCGCCAGCTCCTCCCCCTTCGCCGGGCGCGGCGCCGCGCCGTCCGAGGCGCCCGGGGTGGGGTCGCCCGAGGCGTCCGGCGCCGCGTCGTTCGTCCCGCAGCCGCAGTCGTCGCTCATACCTCCACGACGCGACTCGCGCCTAAAGGGCTCCCGGACGCGCTCTTCGTTGCCCCGTGTGCCACGTGCCGGCAATTACTGCTTGTTCCTCCGACTCGGACGCACCGTTACCGTCTTCAGCGAGGTTTTAGGGGCGGGCGCACTCGGTTCCGGTAATGATGCTCTCGCCCGTCGCCTACGTCGGGATATCCATCGCGGTCGGGCTCTCGTTCGGCGTGTTGTTACAGAAGGCGCGGTTCTGCTTCGTCAGCGCGTTCCGGGACTTCGTCGCGTTCAAGGACACCCGCGTGCTGAAGGGGCTGCTCGCCGGGATCGCGGTGATGACCGTGTTCTGGAGCCTCCAGGCCACGTTCGGCTACTTCCGCGGCTTCTGGACGCCCGCGTGGGGGCTCGGGTCGCTGTTCGGCGGCTTCGTCTTCGGACTCGGGATGACCCTCGCCGGCGGCTGCGCCTCCGGGACGCTCTACCGCGCCGGGCAGGGGTACCTCCAGTTCTGGCTCGTCCTCCTCTTCATGTTCGTCGGCTACGTCCTCTTCGCGTTCGCGTTCCCCGTCGCGGAGACGTACTACTTCGCGACGCTGAACCCGTTCGAGGGACAGACGCTGTACCTCTCGCTGCCGTTCTCCCCGGCCGTCATCGGCGCCGCCACTGTCGCGCTCGGGACGCTCGCGTACGCGTTCGTAAAGGGACGCAGCCAGCTTCCGGACGACCCCTCCGGGGGGACCGGCGTGGGAGCGGACACGCGAGCGCAGGCCGCGATCGGGGCCTCCCGGACGTTCTCCGCCGTCTCGACCGGCCTGCACGGCATCGCCGACGGCACCGTCGCGTACGTCCGCGGGTTCCGCGAGGACGACCGACCGCTGAAAGTCCGGCTCCGCGACCCGTGGGACGCGCGGACCGCGGGCGTCGCGATGGCGCTCGTCGCGAGCCTGTGGTTCTACGTGCACGGCCACTGGGCGATCACCGGCAGCGAGGCGCGCTGGGCGGGCTACCTGCTGGCCAGGACCGGCTTCGACGTCGCCAGCGTGGACTACTGGGGCTCCGTGCTGTTCCGCGACGGGGACATCTCGCTGACCATCGACATGGTGATGATCGCGTCGCTCGTCGTCGGCTCCTTCGTCGCCGCGTACGCCTCCGGCGACTTCCGGGTCCGGAAGCCGAAGCTGAACCGCGTCCCGAACTACGCCGTCGGCGGACTCCTGATGGGCGTCGGCTCCCGCCTCGCCGCCGGCTGCAACATCGCGAACCTCTTCTCCGGCGTCGCGCTGCTCTCCGTCCACTCCTTCCTCGCCGGCGCGGGGATCATCCTCGGCGTGTACGTGATGACCCACTACATGTACCGCGAGGTCGGCTGCGCGATCTGAGCGCCGCCGTCGACGACCGTCGGTTCCCTCAGTTCGCCACCGTGTCGAGCACGACGACGTCCTCGATCTCGAACCGGGTCCCGCCCGCCGGGGCGTCCGTGACCGAGATCCGCCAGTCGTGCGCCGCGGCGACGCTCGCGACGATCGCCAGTCCGAGTCCGCTCCCCTCCGCCTCCGACGAGTACCCCCGCTCGAAGACGGAGTCCCGCTCGCTCGCCGGGATGCCCGGCCCGTCGTCCTCGACGTAGAACCCCGCGTCGTCGGCCAGAGCGCCGACCCGGACCGTCACCCCGTCGCCGCCGTGTTCGACGGCGTCGCCGGGCTCCGCCCGGCTGCCCGTGGAACCGTGTTCCACGCTGTTTCGAAAGAGGTTCTCGAAGAGGCGCCGGAGCCTGTCGGGAGCCGCCCGGACTGTGAGGCCCGCGTCCGCGCGGAGGTCGGACTCCCCGGTGACGACCGACTGCCAGCAGTGCTCGGCCACGGAGTCCAGATCGACCGCCTCGGCCGACTCGACGGTCTCTCCCTGTCGAACCATCGTCAGGATGTCCGAGACGAGCACGTCCATTCGGTCGAGCGCGTCCGCCGCCGTGGTCAGGTGCTGATCGTCGCCGGTTTTCCTGAAGAGATCGACGTAACCCTGCGCCACTCCGAGGGGGTTTCGGAGGTCGTGAGCGAGCACGCTCGCGAACCGGTCCAGCCGCTCGATCTCGTCGGCGGTCCGCTGGCGTTGCAGGCCGTGTTCGAGCATCCGCGCGATCAGCTCGGCGAACAGCGTCTCCTCGTCGCTGAACGGTCGGCTGCGGGCGCCCTCGGAGACGAAACAGACCGTACCGTGGATCTCCCCGTCGACGACGATCGGACTGCCGTGATAGCAGTGCAGTTCGTGCGCGTCGAACACGGGGTCGTCGGCCCAGCCCTGTGCGGGGGCGTCGTGGAGCGCGACCGTCCCGCCGTCGGCGATGACGCGCCGGCAGTACGTGCTCCCGAGATCGAGAACGAGCCCCGGCGGGAACTCCCCGTCGATCGGGTCCGTGCTGACGACGGCTTCCCAGTAGTCGCTGTCGGCGTGGATCTCGGTCAGGTGGGCGTTATCGACGTCGAGATACCGCTTGCCAATCGCGAGCGCCCGCTCGGCGTTGACCTCGAACTCTCGGGGCTGGTTCATCACCTCGTAGAGCTCTTGGCGGGCCAGTTCGGCGTCCATGCTACAGGCCCGTCATTTCGAAGATATAAAGGAATACGCCTATCTGACACTCGAATGTACAGTTAATTCGCCTAAGGGGTCTCAGTCCTTCCACTCCCGACCACTAATCTCTGGCGCCACCGCTCCGCAGTCGCGTCGCCTGGGCCCTCTGCCACGGACCGATCGGGTCTGGACTCTCCTGCCACGGAACGGTCGAGTTCGAGCGGGTTACGCGTCCGCCGCCGCACCGGTCTCCAGTTCGAAGTCCCACTCCTCGTAGCCGCCGGCCATGCTGGCGACGAGCACGTCCCCGTCGACGCCCTCGTAGCTGCTGATCAGCATCGCGGCCTGCTTCGACGACTGGCCGATCGGGCACGCACAGACCACGTCCGTGTCGTCCCACTCGATGTCGGGGACGCGCGAGGGGAGATCGCCCAACGGGACGTTGATCGCGCCGGGAATGTGGCCCCGTTCGTACTCCGCCGCCGGGCGCGTGTCGATGACGCGGATGTCGCCCTTCTGAACCCGCTCGTGGACTTCCTCGGGGGTGAGTTCCTCGACCATGGTCACTCCTTGCGCAGGTAGATCCGGTAGCGGCCGTCACCGGACTTCCACACCTTCGCGGTCGCGTCGTCGCCGACCGCCTTCGGGACGTTCTCCGTGCTCGGAACGTGGTCCGTCTCCTGGACGAGCACGTCGCCGGGAGCGAGCCCCGCGATCGCCTTCTTCGCTTCGACCTGCGGATACGGGCACACCTCGCCGGTCATGTCCTGTACCTCGGTCGCGTCCGCCAGGAGCGCCTCGGCCGTCTCGTCGTCGAGCTCGTCGGGCATCTCGACGACGTCGTCCCACGATGGTTGACTCATACGGAGGGGTACGGCCTCGGCCCGATAACCCCTTTCGTGACCGGCAGACATCTCCCGTATCTCTGACGGACGAGCGCGGCGCACGACGGCGACGACCGTCGAGACGGCCGTTTCCGTCGGACTCTTATCGGGGAGCGGCCTACGGGGCCCATGAGCGAGTACGTCGTCGACGAATCGACGATCTTCGAGACGCCCCTCGTGGAGCTCGACCTCGGCCTCGAGTCGAACGCGGACGTGTACGCGAAGGCGGAGTGGTTCAACCTCTACGACGCCCCGCACGGCGGCGGCTCCGTCAAGTCCCGGATCGCGAAGGGGATGTTGGACGGCGCCGCGGAGCGCGGCGAACTCGAGCCCGGCGTCACCGTGATCGAGCCGACCTCGGGCAACACCGGCAGCGAGGTGGCGCGGCTCGCGGCCGCCCGGGGCTACGACGTCGAGATCGTCATGCCCGACAACGCGGCGGGCGGGAAGGTGGAGGCGGTCCGCGACGCCGGCGCGGAGATCCACTTCGTCGACGCCAACCTCGGCTACGACGCCGTCATCGAGCGCTGCGAGGAGATCATCGCCGCGGACCCCGACGCGTACTTCCGCCCGAACCAGTACGAGAACCCGGACAACCCCGGCACCCACGAGCGGACCACCGCCCGGGAGATCTACCGCGCGACCGGCGGCGACGTGACCCACTTCGTCGCGGGCGTCGGCACCGGCGGGACGATCACCGGGACCGGCCGCGGGCTGACCGACCTGAGCGACGGCGCGGTGGAGGTCGTGGGCTTCGAGCCCGACGAGCAACTCCACGCCATCGACGGCCTGAAGTACCTCAAGACGGGCGACCACTACCACCCGAAGACGTACGACGAGGCGGTGCTCGATCGGACGGAGTACGTCACCACCTCGGACGCCTACGACCGCGCGCGGGCGCTCCGGGAGCGCTACCTGGACGACCCGGTGCCGATCGCCGACCCCGGCCAGCACGACGAGTCGACGGTCCGCGAGCACCTCCGGGTCGACGACCAGTTCGTCGTCGGGACGTCCGCGGGCGGCGGCGCGGCAGTGGTGGCGAACCTCGACGCCGCGGGCGAACTCGCGGACGACGACGTGGTCGTGTTCATGCTGTGCGACCGCGGCGACAAGTACGCGGACATCCCGCTCTGGGAGGAGTACCTGTAACGGGGCGCAAGGAATCGGCGGAAAACTGACCGGTTACCGACCGCCGGAGGCGGCCGGGATGACGCGGACCTGCGCGTCGGCCGGGACCTCGGCGTCGACGCCGTCGACGGGCGTCCCCTCGACGTACACGTTGATGAACTCCTTGATCTCGCCGTCTTCGAGCACGCTGTCTCTCAGCTCCGGGCCGTGCTCGGCGGCGTGGTTGTCGAACAGTTCGCGGACGGTGTCGCCCTCGACCTCTACCTCCGAGGTCGCGGATCCGCCGACGAGGACGGCCGGCAGCTTGATCGTGGCCATATCCAGGGTTCGCGTCCCAGTCCAAAAAGGGACGCGTCGACGGCAACGTCGGCCACGGCCTAACACGACCGGTGATGTGGGGCGGCGCGCTCGCGACGGGTCACCGCCGACGGGGGCCGCGTCCTCGGCGCGTCGTTCTCGCCCGTCGCCGGCGCCCCCGTCGGTCGTGCGGACGGGGCACACCTCCGAGATGGCGGCAGGACGCGCCGGTGGGCGGCCGGCTTATGCGTTCGTAGTTACAAAGGGGGACGAATGAGTGATCTCGATCTCGATCCCACGCAGCTCGACCGCTACTCCAGACACATCATCATGGACGACGTCGGTCCCGAGGGCCAGAAGGCGCTGCTCGACGCCGAGGTGCTCGTGCTCGGCGCGGGCGGGCTCGGCGCGCCGATAATCCAGTACCTCGCGGCCGCGGGCGTCGGCACCATCGGCATCGCCGACGACGACGAGGTGGAGCTGTCGAACCTCCAGCGCCAGGTGATCCACGGGAACGACGACGTCGGTCGCAAGAAGGTCGACTCCGCCGCCGACTTCGTCGAGCAGCTCAACCCCGACGTCGACGTCCGGAGACACGAGCTGCGGGTGACCGCCGACAACATCGAGGAGCTGATATCCGGCTACGACTTCGTCGTCGACGGCACCGACAACTTCGCGACGCGGTACCTCGTCAACGACGCGTGCACGCTCGCCGGGATCCCCTTCTCGCACGGCTCCATCTTCAAGTTCGAGGGGCAGGTGACGACGTTCGCGGGCGGCGACGACTCGCCGTGTTACCGCTGTCTGTTCCCCGAAGCGCCGCCGGCTGGGATGGTCCCGAACTGCGCGACCGCGGGCGTCCTCGGCGTCCTCCCGGGCACCGTCGGCTGCCTGCAGGCGACCGAGACGGTGAAACACGTCATCGGCGAGGGCGAGTCGCTCGACGGCTCGATGCTGTTCTTCGACGCGCTCGACATGGAGTTCGACAAGGTCGAGATCCCCAAGCAGGACGACTGCCCGGTGTGCGGCGACGACCCCGCCATCGAGTCGGTCCACGACGTCGAGTACAGCGCCTCCTGCGCCATCGACGTCGGCGGCGACGAGCCCGAACCGGAGATCGAAGCGGACGACTGAGCGAGCGAGAGGCGGTCGGGCGGTCGGTGAACGTCGGGGAAGGCGATACGCCTGGTGGGGAGGGTTCTCTGGCGGCCTCAGTTGAGACGAGACGTAGCTTCGTCGTAGTCGTTCGTCGTGAGCTCCAACAGGTTCCCGTCGGGATCCGTGAAGTATACCGAGTACGACAGCTCGTGATCGACCACGTCGTCAGGAGTGACAGGGTCGCCGTCGTGGCCTGTCAACTCCAGCGTGTCGAGCCGGTCGAGAAACGAGACGAAGCCGTCCGCGTCCGTTCGGAAGGCGATCCGGGTGGGGCTCACTTCATGGCCGCGCACTGCCGACTCGCGTTCGAACAACGCCAACTTGGTGGCGTCGTCGACGGACAGCATCAGCGGTCCTGATCCGGTCGCCCACCACTCTTCGAACGACGCGTCCGGCGTGATCCCCAGCACACGCTCGTACCAGCTCGCGGCGTCGTCCCAGTCGGTGACGAACAGCTCTACGTGGTCCACCCCCGAGACCGTGCTCTCGCGCGTCATGGCTCGTCCTACAGCTCGGAGTGTTACAAAATTGACGGTTTCCCTCGATCGCTCCAGAGAGGGACTCGATCGAACCGGAACTCGGGGTCTCGACCGATGCGCTCGTCGACCTCAGCGCTCGCTCCGCACCGCGACCGTCTCCTGTTCGAACCCGTCCTCGTCGCCGCGCCAGCGCCAGGAGCCGACGAACGGGTAGCCGTCGAGCGCGCAGATCACGTACGAGTGGTCGGGCCAGGTCGCCCGCGCGGCGTCCGTCTCGCTCGGGTGGGTCGGACCGGTGGGGTGTGAGTGGTAAAATCCCACCACGTCGAGTCCGTCGTTCTCGATTCGCTCGATGAGCTCGAACTGCTCTTCGGGGTCGATGAGGTAGCGGATCTGCGGGGTCTCGGCGACGTTCTCGGCGCGATACGCCTCGCTGACGACGCTCGGCTCGCCGTCGGTGCCGTGTGCGCCCGCGAGGACGCCACAGATCTCCGCCTCGCCGCCCTCGTACGCGTGGTACACGACGTCGTCGTAAGCCGCCCGCGAGAGTTCTATCATGGCTGACCAGAGACGGGTCCGACCGATAAGTCCGTCCCGACCGGCAAGCCCCGCGACCCGTCGGAGGTAGCGGCACCAATTGACGGGCTAGCGGGTGTTTTTGAACTACGGCCGGAGTCGGACCCATGAGCAACGCCGAGTCCGGGTCGCCGGCTCCCACCGCCGACGAGGCGCTCCACACGACCCTCGACGTGCCGTTCGACGACGCGGTTCCCTTCGTGCAGATAGAACACGAGCTGGCCGACTTCGAGACGGTACAGGTCACGCGGCTCGACCAGATGATCGAGGGAATGCTCGGCCACGACGACGTCGAGCGGACCGCGCTCATCGTGGTGTGTCACCCCGAGATCGCGTTCGACGCGATCGAGATCGACCCCACGCTCGCGGGGATGCTCCCGTGTACGACGATCGTGTACGAGCGCGAGGGCGACGACCTGGTCCACGTCCACCACACCTCGGCGACGAAGGCGATCCGCGACCTCGGCTGCGCGCCCGTCGGCTCCGACGGCGCGGTCGAGGACCTCGTCGAGAAGACCGGCGAGCTGATGCGGGTCGTCTGGGACAACATCGAGGAGCACGGTCGCGAGCGGGGGGCGGAGTAGTCCCCCGGAATGCCGGCCGCCCCGAACCGCGCTACTCTCTCTCGACCACGCTAGCCACTATCTCTCGACCGCGCTACAATCCTTCGACGCGCCGCACCGCGTCCCGCACGTCTCCGGGCGTGGCGTACGGACCGCCCTGCACCCGGTGGTCCGGAAGGAAGAGCGGGATCGGGTTCTCGTCGAGCGCGCTCGTCACCAGTTCGAGGTCGTCGGGGTCATCGGCGTCGAGCGCGGCCAACCGCGTGAGGCGGCTGACGGACACCTCCTCGCCGTAGGGAACGGTTCGGAGCGCCTCGAGGACGGCTCGGCGATCCGTCGGCACCGTGAGGCCGACGGCGACGTCGTCGAACCCGTCGGGCTCCCCGCGGAGGTACGCACCGATCCGGTCGAGCAGGTCGTGGTCCGGGTCCGCGTCCGCCGGCGCGTGGGCGGGGAACGACACCGCGATGACCCGCCCGCCGGCGAATCCGACCTCGACCGCCCCGTCGATCTCGTCGAACTCGCGGGCGAAGACCCCGGTCGTTCCCGTCGCGTTCATGTCGACTACACGGTGGTCCCGAGGGTTAAAACGAGGGGTGTGGCGCAGATCGATAGCCGTCCCCCGTCGTCGCGTCGCGGCCGTGCCCGCAAGCCTTATGAACAGATACGTGCATTAGTGTACAGTAATGGAGGATACAACCGAGCTGGCCCCCGCGGTCAGGTCGATCCTGTCGAGCGCGCGCGACCGGGCGGCCGAGGGCCGAACCGACCGCGTCGACGTCGACCCGCGCAGCCTGCGCGCGGCGTTCGACCGGGCCGAGGCCGACGGGCGCGTGCCGGTCGTCGCCGAGGTCAAGCCGACGAGCCCGACCACCGACGGGACCCGCGACGACGACCCCGTCGCGCTCGCCGAGGGGATGGTCGCGGGCGGCGCCGCGGCGCTCTCGGTGCTCACCGAGCCGAAGCACTTCGGCGGGAGCGTCGACACCCTCCGTCGGGTCCGGGAGGCGGTCGACGTGCCGGTCCTCCGCAAGGACTTCGTCGTCGCCGAGTCGCAGCTCGACGCCGTCGAGAGCGACGTCGTCCTCCTGATCGCGCGGTTCGTCGGCGACGACCTCCCGGACCTGCTCGCCGCCGCCCGCGACCGCGGCTTCCAGGTCCTCGTCGAGGTCCACGACCGCGAGGAGCTGGAGGACGCGCTCGACGCGGGCGCGACGACGGTCGGCGTGAACAACCGCGACCTCGCGGAGCTGGTCGTCGACCTCGGAACATTCGAGTCCGTGGCGCCCCACGTCCCCGACGACGTGACGCTGCTCGCCGAGAGCGGGATCGGCTCGGCCGCCGACGCTCGGCGCATGCGCGCGGCCGGCGCCGACGCGCTGCTCGTCGGGAGCGCGATCATGGACGGCGACGTCGAGGCGAACACGCGGGCGCTGACGCGGGCGGAGGCGGACGGCGACGGAGGCGCCGCAGACGGCGCCGTCGCGGACGACGAGCACTCGGACGGCGGACCCACGGAGACACCCACATGAGCGAAACCGAACCAACGACGAGCGAGAGTGGAGAGCCGTCGCGCCGCCCGGGCCGCGAGCGGGGGCGCGACGACGGGAAGTTCGGCCGCTACGGCGGCCAGTACGTCCCGGAGGCGCTGATGCCGGCGATCGAGGAGCTGACCGACGCGTACGAGCGGTACGTCCTCGACAACGAGGACGGCTTCGTGGACGAGTTCCGCGAGCGGCTCGCCGACTTCGGCGGGCGTCCCATCCCGCTCCAGCGGGCCGACCGGCTCTCGGAGCGCTACGACACGGAGGTCTACCTCAAGCGCGAGGACCTGCTCCACGGCGGCGCACACAAGCTCAACAACGCGCTGGGGCAGGTCCTCCTGGCGAAGTACATGGGGAAAGAGCGAATCATCGCGGAGACCGGCGCCGGCCAGCACGGCACCGCCACCGCGATGGCGGCCGCCCACCTCGATATGCCCTGCGAGATCTACATGGGCGAGCGCGACATCAACCGCCAGCGGCCGAACGTCTTCCGGATGAAGCTCAACGGCGCGGAGGTGAACCCCGTGACCGCGGGCCGGGGCACGCTCAAGGAGGCCATCTCGGAGACGATGCGCGACTGGGCGACCACCGTCGAGACCACCCACTACGTGATCGGTAGCGTGGTCGGGCCGCACCCCTTCCCGGTGATGGTCCGGGACTTCCAGGCGGTCATCTCCGAGGAGGCGCGCGCGCAGTCGATCGAGAAGGCCGGCGCGCTCCCGACCGACGTGGTCGCCTGCGCGGGCGGCGGGTCGAACACGATGGGCGCGTTCGCCGCGTTCGTCGACGACGAGGAGGTCGCGCTACACGCGGTCGAGGCGGGCGGCTCGACGCTGGAGGTCGACGAGGAGGCGGGCGTCGCGCCCAACTCGGCGTCGCTTTTCACCGGCGAGGAGGGCGTGCTCCACGGGGCGCGCACCAAGCTCCTACAGGACTCCGACGGCCAGATCATGGAGAGCCACTCCATCTCCTCCGGGCTCGACTACGCCGGCGTCGGCCCGGAGCTCGCCTACCTCGTCGACGAGGGGCGCGTGAACCCCGTCGCGGTCGACGACGACTCGGCGTTGGAGGGGTTCCACCGGCTCTCGCACACGGAGGGGATCATCCCCGCCCTGGAGACGGCCCACGCGTTCGGCTTCGTGGAGGAGCACCACGAGGAGCTCGGCGAGCGCGTCGTCGTGAACGTCTCCGGGCGCGGCGACAAGGACCTCGACGCCGCCATCGAGGAGACGGACAAGCGCGAAATCGACGGGGCGCCGGACATGTCGATGTTCACGGGGGGTATCTGAATGGCGGACCGAGCGCTGGAGCCCGGGAACTCGGCGGCCATCGCCGCCGCCTTCGCCGACGGCCCCGCGTACATCCCCTACCTCGCGGTCGGCGACCCCTCCTACGAGGCGTCGCTGGAGTACGTCCGGGCGCTCGACCGCGGCGGCGCCGACGTCATCGAGCTCGGCCTCCCCTTCTCCGAGCCGATCGCCGAGGGACCGACGATCCAGGGGGCCCTCGTGCGCTCGCTCGACGCCGGGATGACGCCGGACCGGTTCTTCGCGTTCGCCGAGGAGCTGGACGTGGAGGCGCCGCTGGTGTGTATGACGTACTACAATCTCATCTATCAGTACGGCTCCGGCGAGGCGCGGAGCACCTCGGAGGCGAGCGGTGAAACCGCGGGCGGCGGTCCTCGCCCCTTCGTCGAGCGCGCCGCCGCGGCCGGCATCGAGGGGCTCGTCGTCCCCGACCTGCCGGCCGAGGAGGCCGATCCGCTGCGGGAAGCGTGCGACGAGTTCGGCCTCGACCTCGTCTTCATCGTCGCGCCGACCACGGTCGGCGACCGGCTCGACCGGATCATGGGTCGCGTGTCGGGGTACGTGTACGTGCAGGCGCGGCTCGGAACCACCGGCGCCCGCGACGACGTCTCCGACCAGACCACGGAGAGCCTCGACCGGCTCGCCGAGTACGACGTGCCGAAGGCCGTCGGGTTCGGCATCTCGGCGGGCGAGCACGCCGAGCGGATCGTCGCCGGCGGCGCCGACGGGGTCATCGTCGGCTCGGCGCTCGTCGACATCGTCGCCGAGGGCGTCGAGAACGACCTGTCGACCGACGAGGTCGCCGACCGGCTCGAGGCGCTCTCGCGGGAGCTGAAGGACGGTGCCGAGCGGGGCTACGCCGCCCGCGTCGGGACCGCGGAGTCGCGGTGAGCGCGACTTCGAGCCAATACGACCCCGAACGAAACCCACTTACCTACGATTGCCACACTCTCACACAACGACCGAACCCACCATGACAGCAGGACTCTCGGCACGACTCGAGCGCATCTCCACGAACGACCGATACCTCATCGTCCCGATGGACCACGGGATCACGATGGGCGCCGTCGACGGCCTCGTCGACATCGAGTCGACGATCGACGGCGTCACGCTCGGCGGCGCGGACGCCGTCCTCACGCAGCGCGGCATCGCGGAGCGCGTCCACCCGAACAAGAACGGCGCGGGCTACATCGTCCACGTCAACGGGTCGACGACGATCGGCCCCGACGAGAACGACAAGCGCGTCACCGCCACCGCCGAGGATGCGGTGCGCGCGGGCGCCGACGCGGTCTCGTTCCACATCAACGTCGGCTCCGACCACGAGCCGGACCAGATCGAAGAGCTCGCGGAGCTGACCGCCGACGCCGAGCGCCTCGGTCTCCCGGTACTCGCGATGGCGTACGCGCGCGGCCCCGGCGTCGACGAGACGGACCCCGAGTCGCTCGGACACGCGGTCCGGCTCGCGGAGGAGCTCGGCGCCGACGTGGTGAAGACCGGCTACTCCGGCGACGGCGACTCCTTCGCGCGCGTCACGGAGTCGACCCGACTCCCGGTCGTCATCGCCGGCGGCTCGAAGGGGACCGACCGCGAGACGGTCGAGATGGTGCGCGGCGCGATGGACGGCGACGCCGCCGGCGTGTCGATGGGGCGGTCGATCTTCCAGCACGAGGACCCCGAGGGGATCGCGCGGGCGGTGTCGGCGATCGTCCACGACGACGCGACGGTCGACGAGGCGCTCCGGGCCGGCGGGTTCGTCGAGGCCTGACGGTCCGCCTCGTCCGTACCAACTGAGTCGCCTCGCTCCGATCACCTCGCTCCGACGTTCTGTTCCCCCTCGAACGAGTCCGGGTCGGGCTCGATGTCGGCGTACTGCACGGCGCGACGCCCCAGCGTGAGCGTTCGCCCGTCGAGGTCCCCGTCGACGAGGTCGCCGTCGTCGAACTGGGCGTGGGCGCGGGGGACGGCCACCTGATGGGGGATCACCCACGCGTTGAGGGCCCGACAGACGGAGCGGAGGTGTTCCAACGCCGTCACCGGGAAGCCGCCGCCGGCGACCGCGAGGAGCCCGACGGTCTTGTCTTCGAACTCCTCGAAGCCGCAGTAATCGAGCGCCGTCTTCAGCGTGGACGAGTACGAGCCGTGGTACATCGGCGTTCCGAGGAGGACGGCGTCGGCCTCGCGGACCCGTCGCTTGAACGCGGCCGCGTCTCCCGCCTCGTCGCGATCGGCATCGAATGTCGGGAGGTCGAACTCTCGGAGGTCGAGCAGCTCGGCGGTGCCCCCCGCGCGGCGGACCCCGTCGAGCGCGCGATCGACGCCGAGGCGAGTGTAGCTCCGGTCTCGAAGGCTGCCGGCGATGCCGACGACGTGTGGCGGATCGGACATACCAGCCTCGAGAGGCCGGGAGCACTAATACGACCCGGCCGTGTCGGCGGCGACCGCAACGCCCGACCCTTTCGCAGTTTTCAAGCCGCGTCGCCGTGAGGTTCCGACAATGACACGCACGGTCTGGGTGAAAGCCGACGGGAGCGTCGGCGACTGGGAGGCGCGCAAGCGACGGATCACGACCGCCATCGAGGCGGGCGCGGACTGGGTCCTCGTCGACGAGGCCGACGTGGGACGCGTCCGCGAGCTGGGCGACGTGTCGGTCGCCGCGTTCCGCTCGGAGGCGGACGTCATCGACGACGCCGAGAGCGACGCCGAGGCCGACGCCTACTTCGTCGGCAAGGGCGGCGAGGGCGACGGGACGATCGAGCTCCCGGACGACTTCTCCGGCTCGGCGGACCTCACGACGGTCCGCCGGCGCGACGACCGCGCGCAGGGCGTGTACGTCCACGTGCTCGGGAGCGAGTACGAGCGGTTCGCCGAGGAGGCGGCCGCGGACGCCGAGTACACGATCGTCGTCGGCGAGGACTGGTCGATCATCCCGCTGGAGAACCTGATCGCGCGGGTCGGCGAGGAGACGCACCTCGTCGCCGGCGCGACGACCGCCGCCGAGGCCCGGACCGCCTTCGAGACGCTGGAGATCGGCGCGGACGGCGTCCTCCTCGACGCGGACTCGCCCGACGAGATCCGCGGCGCGGTCGACGCCCGCGACGCCGCCGACCGCGAGACGCTGGACCTCCGGTACGCCGAGGTCACCGCGGTCGAGCAGACCGGGATGGCCGACCGCGTCTGCATCGACACCGGCTCGCTGATGGACGACGACGAGGGGATGCTCGTGGGGTCGATGTCGCGCGGGCTCTTCTTCGTCCACGCCGAGACCGCGGAGTCGCCGTACGTCGAGTCGCGGCCGTTCCGCGTGAACGCCGGCGCGGTCCACGCGTACGTCCGAAACCCCGAGGGCGGCACGAACTACCTCGCGGAGCTGTCCAGCGGCGACGAGGTGCAGGTCGTTGACACCGCGGGCCACACCCGGGAAGCGATCGTCGGGCGCGTGAAGATCGAGAAGCGCCCGATGTTCCGCGTTCAGGCCGAGATCGAGACGGAGGAGGGCGTCGACCGCGTGGAGACGCTCATCCAGAACGCCGAGACGGTGAAGGTCGCGACCGCCGACGGGAAGACGGCGGTCACCGACCTGGAGGAGGGCGACGAGGCGCTCGTCTACTACGAGGACGTGGCGCGGCACTTCGGCGAGGCGGTCGAGGAGAGCATCATCGAGAAGTGAGTGGTCGAACGCAGTGAGACCACTGAAAACGAGCCGGCCCTCGGCCGGCGAGTAGCGGGGCCGACCGACGGGAGGCCACCACAAGCGAGCGGCGTAGCCGCGAGCCGAGTGGTCGAACGCAGTGAGACCACTGAAAACGAGCCGGCCCTCGGCCGGCGAGTAGCGGGGCCGACCGACGGGAGGCCACTATAACGGGCCGGCCGGTGCATCCGAGAGGACCGTTCTCACGGGCGTCCGCGGCGATATGGCGGATTCTCGAAAGGGGGTTCCACGCGAACGCTTATTCACGGGCGAGAGCGACGTTGCGACATGGACGCTCTGTCCGAGCCCGACGTGGACGTCTCCGACTCGGTCGACTCGTCCGCGGGGGCGTCGATCGAGACCGAGGGCCCCCTCGATCGCCCGCTGGTCCGGGCGCGTGCGATATCGGTCGCGCTCACCCTGTCGGGAATGGTGGTGGGGCTGCTCGGCGGGTGGTTCGGCGCGCCGTCGTGGCTCGTCTGGGGCGGCTACGCGGTCGCGTACGTCTGCGGCGGGTGGTACGGACTCGTCGGGAGCGTCGCGGCGCTCCGCGAGCCCGCCGTGGAGATCGACCTCCTGATGGTCCTCGCGGCGCTCGGCGCGCTGGTCATCGGGGCGCCGTTCGAGGGGGCGCTGCTGCTGTTCCTCTTCTCGCTGTCCGGCGTGTTAGAGGAGTACGCGATCGGGCGGTCGCGGACCGCGATCAAGTCGCTCATCCGGATGCGACCGGACTCGGCCCGCGTCAAGCGCGACGGCGAGGTCGTCTCGACGCCGATCGACGACGTCAAGGTGGGCGACGTGTTCGTCGTCCGGCCGGGCGACCGACTCCCGCTCGACGGCGTCGTCGAGTCCGGGGAGAGCGCGGTCGATCAGTCGTCTCTCACCGGAGAGTCCGTCCCCGTCACGAAGGAGCCGGGAGACGAGGTGTTCAGCGGGACGATAAACGAGACGGGGAGTCTGGAGGTGCGCGTCACGCGCGAGGCGCACGAGTCCACGCTCGCGCGGCTCGTTCACATGGTCGAGGACGCACAGCGCAGCCGAGCGCCCACGCAGCAGCTCATCGATCGCTTCGAGCAGCCGTACGTGCTGGCGGTGCTCGCGATGACGGCGCCGATCCTCCTGTTGGACCGCGCCTTCGATCCGACGTTCTATCGCGCGATGACGCTCATGGTGGCCGCGTCCCCGTGTGCGGTGATCATCTCGACGCCGGCGGCGGTGCTGTCCGCGATTTCCGCCGGCGGCCGGCAGGGCGTCTTATTCAAAGGCGGCGAGCACGTCGAGACCGCGGGCGACGTCGACGCGGTCGCCTTCGACAAGACGGGGACGCTGACCGAGGGGAACACCCGGCTGACCGACGCGGTCGGGGTCGAGGGCGCCGTCGACGACGACGAGCTCCTCGCGGTCGCGGCCGCGGTCCAGTCGCGCTCCGAACACCACCTCGCCGAGGCGACCGTCGAGGCCGCGGCGGAGCGCTCGCTCGACCCGCCGACGGCGACGGGATTTCAGGCGGTCGTCGGGAAGGGCGTGCACGCGGTCGTCGACGGCCGAACGATACACGTCGGCAACCCGCGGTACTTCGAGACGACGCTCGCCGGGCGCTCGGTCCGCGGCCTCGAACGCGGGCTCGAGGCCGTCCGCGACCTCGAGGCCGAGGGGAAGACCGCCGTGCTCGTAACCAGCGAGCCGCACGTGGCCGCGGACGACGGTGCCGACGGCGACGGCGGCGCCGCCGAGGGCGACAGTGCGGACGACGCGGGCGAGGACGACGCCGTGCGTCCGGGACGCGTGCTCGGCTGGCTCGCGTTCACCGACACGGTTCGCGGGGACGCGGCGGAGACGATCGCGGAACTCCGCGAGCAGGGCGTCGAGCGGATCGTCATGCTCACGGGCGACAACGAGCGCGTCGCGCGGTACATCGCGGACGAGGTCGGCGTCGACGAGGTGTACGCCGAGCTGCTCCCCGAACAGAAGGTCGAGCACGTCGAACGGCTCAAGGAGCGCCACGAGGCCGTCGCGATGGTCGGCGACGGCGTGAACGACGCGCCGGCGCTGGCGACCGCGGACATCAGCGTCGGCATGGGCGGAGCGGGGACGGACGTGGCGCTCGAAACGGCCGACATCGTCCTCATGTCCGACAGACTGGAGAAGCTTCCGTACGCGTTCGTCTTGAGCCGCGAGACGAAGCGGACGCTGCACGTCAACTTCTCCATCGCGTTCGGTGCGATCGCGGTCATGATCGCCGCGATCCTCACCGCGGGAATCCCGCTCCCGCTCGCGGTGGTCGGCCACGAGGGGTCGACCGTGCTCGTGAGCCTGATCGGGCTGCGGCTTCTCGGATTCGACGGGTGACTCTGGAAGTCGGGAGAATCGCGGTCAGATCCCGTACAGCTCGCCGTACTTCTCCTCGACGTAGTCGGTGAACGCCTCGGCGGAGAAGTCGTCGCCGGTCGCCTGCCTCACCAGCTCGTTCGTCTCGTAGCGCGAGCCGTGCCGATGGACGTTCTCGCCCAGCCACGCTTGGAGGTCCTCGAAGTCGCCGTCGGCGACCTTCGCGTCGAGGCCGTCGATCTCCTCCTCGGCGGCCTCGTATAGCTGCGCGGCCATGACAGACCCGAGCGAGTAGGTCGGGAAGTAGCCGAAGTTGCCGTGACTCCAGTGGATGTCCTGGAGGCAGCCCTCGCTGTCGGTGTCGGGACGGATCCCGAGGTACTCCTCGTACTTGTCGTTCCAGGCCTCGGGCACGTCCTCGACCGCGAGGTCGCCGCGGATCAGGTCCCGCTCGATCTCGAACCGCACGATGATGTGGAGGTGGTAGGTGAGCTCGTCCGCCTCGACGCGGATGAGGTTGTCCTCGTACACCTGGTTGACCGCCTCGTAGGCGTCCTCGACGGTGGCGTCCTCGGTCTGGGGGAACCGCTCCTGGAACGTCGGGAGGAACAGCTCCCAGAACGCGCGGCTCCGGCCGACGTGGTTCTCCCAGAGCCGCGACTGCGACTCGTGGACGGAGAGGTCCCGCGACTCGCCGAGCGGGGTGGCCCACGCCTCTCGCGGGAGCCCGAGGTTGTACTGCGCGTGGCCGTACTCGTGGATCGTCGAGCCGACCGCGCCGAGCGGGTCGGACTCGTCGAACCGCGTCGTGATCCGGCAGTCGAACTGGTTCCCGGAGGTGAACGGGTGCGAGGAGACGTCGAGCCGGCCGCGGTCGAAGTCGTAGCCGACGAGCTCGAGCGCCTCCCGCGAGAGCGCCTCCTGTTCGTCCTCGGGGAAGGTGCCCTCGAAGGTGTCGACGGCGAGGTCGGCGTCGGACTCGCGGATCGCGTCGATCATGGGGACGAGCGTCTCGCGGAGCTCGTCGAGGATCGCCTCGGCGCGGTCGATCGAGAGGCACGGCTCGTAGTCCTCGAAGAGGACCTCGTAGGGGTCGCGGTCGGGGTCGATCTGCTCCGCGTACTCCCGCTTCAGCTCGACGTGCTTCTCCAGGTACGGGGCGAACGCCTCGAACTCGTCTTCGGCCCTCGCCTCCTCCCACGCCTGCAGCGCCTCGGAGCTGGTCTCGGAGATCTCCTCCACGAGCTCGACCGGGACGGCGTCGCCGCGCTCGTAGTCCCGGCGGACCTCGCGCACGACGGCGGCCTGTTCGTCGGTGAGGTCGGCGTCGTCCAGCGCGTCGAGCAGGTCGCCGGTCTCGTCGTCGGTGATCATGTCGTGGCGGATCGACGAGAGCGTCGAGAGCTCCTTCGAGCGGGCGGGCGTGCCGCCCTCGGGCATCATCACCTGCTGGTCCCACCCGAGCACGCCGGCCGCGCTCCCGACGGTGTTCCACCGTCGGACGCGGTCCAGGAGGTCCTCGTACGCCTCGGGGGCGTCGGTCGCGTCGTCGGCCGCGGCTTCCGTTGCCATACGCCACGGATCGGCAGCGCGGGTTAAGAAGGGACCGAACGCGGAACCCTCGGGGCGACCCGCCTCCGAGCGCGACCTATTTCCCGCCGGCCGTCGAACCGCCGACAACAGATGGACATCGACGAGGACACCATCGACCTGCGATCCGACACCGTCACCACGCCCTCGGACGAGATGCGCGAGGCCGCCCGCGACGCCGAGGTCGGCGACGACGTGTACCGCGACGACCCGACCGTCAACGAGCTGGAGCGCCGCGCCGCCGAGGCGGTCGGGACCGAGGCCGCGCTGTACGTCCCGTCCGGGACGATGGCGAATCAGATCGCCGTCCACGTCCACACGGAGCCCGGTCAGGAGCTCCTCTTGGAGCGCGAGTCGCACGTCTACCGCTGGGAGCTCGCGGGCGCGTCGAACCTCTCGGGCCTCCAGACCCGGACGATCGACGCCGGCGAGCGCTGCGTTCCGAGCCCGGACGCGGTCGCCGAGGGGCTCGTGAGCGAGGACCTCCACCGGCCGGGAACTGGTCTCCTGTCGCTGGAGAACACCCACAACTTCCGGGGCGGGACCGCGATCCCGGTCGACGGGATCGCCGCGGCCGCCGAGGCCGCTCGCGACGCCGACGTGCCGGTCCACCTCGACGGCGCGCGCGTGTTCAACGCCGCGGTCGCGCTCGGCGTCGACGCGAGCGAGCTCGTCGCGCCCGTCGACAGCGTCACGTTCTGCCTCTCGAAGGGGCTCGGCGCGCCCGTCGGCTCGATCCTCGCCGGCGACGAGGAGTTCGTCGAGGAGGCCCGCCGCGTCCGGAAGCTGTTCGGCGGCGGGATGCGCCAGGCCGGCATCATCGCCGCGCCCGGCCTGCTCGCCTTAGAGAACGTCGACCGGCTCGCCGAGGACCACGCCAACGCGGAGCGGCTCGCGGCCGGACTCGACGCGGTCGACGGCGTCGACGCGCCCGCGCCCGACACCAACATCGTCGTCGCGCACACCGAGGACGCCGGTATCCCGGCCGCGGACCTCGTGGAGGCCTGCAAGGCGGCCGGCGTCGGCTGCGTCGAGTTCGACGAGCACACGACGCGGTTCACCACGCACCTCGACGTCGACGCCGACGACGTGGCGGTCGCCGTCGACCGGATCGGCGACGCGGTCGCGGAGCTGTCGGGGTGAGGCGGCGCGTCCGGGCCGCGACGCGCACCACGGAAACGTTCAATTCGGCGGACGACAAACTCGACGTCATGGACGCGACGACGAACGGCGGACGGCCGGCGGCGCGACGAACCGGGGTGGCGGACCCCCGTCCCTGAGGTCGTCGGCGTCGACATCAGCGGCCGCCACGAGGAGGAGAGCGGGTACCTGATGGTCGCGGCCGCGGTCCACGCCCGGATCGACTCGACGCGGATCCGGTCGGTCGAGGGGATGGGGTTCGCCGCGGCGCGCGAGGGGCCGACCCTCGACGCGACGCTGGGACTCGTGGCGACCGCCGTGGGGAACCTCCCGGCGCCGCCGGACGGGCCGGTCGTCGCCGAGCACGGGGAGTTCTACGAGGTGCCGGCGGAGCGCGTCGAACTCAGCCTCCAGCCCGAGTTTAAATACGTCGAGAGCATAGGCGAACGCGAAACAGTGCAGGCAGCACACCACGCCGCGTACGCCGCTCGCAACCTCCTGCTATGACCGGGAGCGTCGAGGGGGCGAACGCCGAGGCCGACGCCGAGTCAGTCCCCAGAGAGCGGCGCGCGGTCGTCGCCAAGCGCGTCGACGCCGGGAACGCCGACCTCACCGAGATCACCCAGCTCGCGGCCGCGGCGGGCTACGAGGTGGTCGGCGAGCTCGCCCAGACCCGCACCGAGGACGCCGCGTTCATGTTCGGCGAGGGGAAGGTCGCGGAGCTGCGCGACCTGGTCCGCCGGACCGACGCCGGCGCCGTGATCGTCGACAACGACGTGGGGCCGTACCAGACGTTCAACATCGGCGGGGAGCTCCCGGAGGGCGTCGAGGTGATCGACCGGTTCACGCTCATCCTCGAGATCTTCGGTCAGCGCGCGAACACCCGGAAGGCGCAGCTCCAGGTCGAGCTGGCGGAGCTCCGGTACGAGCTCCCGCGCGCCGAGGCCAAGGCGAGCCTCGCGAAGCGCGACGAGCGGCCCGGCTTCATGGGGCTCGGGGAGTACGACGAGAGCGTCGAGCGCGACATCAAACGGCAGATATCCGAGATCCGCGGCGAGTTGGAGTCGATCGCGGCGAAAGAGGAGGCGCGCCGCGAGCAGCGCCGCGACTCCGGCTTCGATCTGGTCGCGCTCGCGGGGTACACCAACGCCGGCAAGTCGACGCTGATGCGGCGGCTCGCGGCCGAGATCGACGTCGACGAGAACGCCGACCGGCACCCCGA
Source organism: Halorubrum sp. AD140 (assembly GCF_034497445.1). Lineage (NCBI taxonomy): Archaea > Methanobacteriati > Methanobacteriota > Halobacteria > Halobacteriales > Haloferacaceae > Halorubrum > Halorubrum sp. AD140. Next base: position 20,173 of record NZ_JAXRUU010000003.1, on the reverse strand, counting down.
CCTCGACACGACCGCGGAGTCGCAGGACATGCTCTTCACGACGCTCGGCACCACGACCCGCCGGGCCGAGATGGAGCGGCGCGACGTCCTCCTCACCGACACGGTGGGGTTCATCGCGGACCTGCCCCACTGGCTGGTGGAGTCGTTCGAGTCGACGCTGGACTCCGTCTACCGCGCCGACCTCGTGCTGCTCGTCGTCGACGCGAGTGAGCCGGTGGAGACGATGCGCGAGAAGCTCGTCACGAGCCACGACACCCTCTACGAGCGCAACGAGGCACCGATCGTCACCGTGTTCAACAAGGTGGACCGGCTGGCCCCCGGCGAACTGGCTGACAAGCGGGGCGCGCTCTCCGGCGTGGCGCCCGACCCGGTCGCCGTCTCGGCGAAAACGGGCGCGGGCGTCGCGGAGCTCCGCGACCGCGTCGAGGCGGAGCTCCCCGACTGGGAGCGCGAGCGGCTCGTCCTCCCCGTCTCCGACGACGCGATGAGCCTCGTCTCGTGGATCCACGACCACGGACACGTCGACGAGGAGTCGTACGCGAGCGATCAGGTGACCGTCGACTTCGAGGCGAAGCCGTCGATCGTGGCCCGCGCTCGGTCGAAGGCGGCCGCACTCGCGCCCCCGGAATCGACGTAGGCGACGCCGCCGCGAGTTGCGTGGACGACTCCGCCGCCGGGCCGTCGGCTCAACCCACCGACCGGGATAGCGGAAAAAGTATACATTCTTTCGCGTGCGAACGGATATCATGGACGACGCGGGAGTCGACGGCCGGCGGCGGAACCGGACAGTCGTCGACGACGCCCTCGAGCCGCCGACCGAGTTCCGTGAGCGGGCCGTCGCGAACGACGCGGGAGTGTACGACGCGTTCGCGGCGGAGGGACCGGACGCCTGGCGGCGGGCCGCGGACCTCCTCGACTGGGAGCGCCCGTACGAGACGGCCCTCGACGACGGCGACCCGCCCTTCTACGAGTGGTTCCCGGACGGGCGGCTCAACGCCGCCGTCAACTGCGTCGACCGGCACCTCGACGAGCGACGCAATCAGCTCGCGATCCGGTGGTTCGGCAAGCGCGGCGAGCGACGGTCGTACACCTACCTCGACCTCCACCGGGAGGTGAACGCGCTCGCGGCGGGCCTGCGGGACCTCGGCGTCGAAGAGGACGACGTCGTGACGCTGTACCTCCCCATGGTCCCGGAGCTGCCGATCGCGATGCTGGCGTGCGCCCGTCTCGGCGCGCCCCACAACGTCGTCTTCGCGGGGCTCTCGGCGGAGGCGCTCGCGACCCGCCTCGACGCGGCCGACTCGTCGTATCTGATCACCTGCGACGGCTACTACCGCCGGGAGGACGCGTTCAACCAGAAGTCGAAGGCCGACAACGCCCGGCTCCGGATCGACGGCGACCTCGCGGCGACGGTCGTCGTCGACCGGCTCGGGGACGCCCTCGACGTGTCGCTCGGCGCGGACGAACACGCGTACGAGTCGCTGGTCGACGCACACGACGGGGAGGCGGTCGAGCCGGTCGCGCGCGACGCCACCGACCTGCTGTTCGTGATGTACACCTCGGGAACGACCGGCCGACCGAAGGGCGTCGAGCACGCGACCGGGGGGTACCTCGCGCACGTCGCCTGGACGACCCGGAACGTCCTCGACGTCCGCCCCTCGGACACCTACTGGTGTGCGGCCGACATCGGCTGGATCACGGGTCACTCCTACGGCGTGTACGGCCCCCTCTCCGTCGGGACCACGACCGTCCTCTACGAGGGGTCGCCGGACTACCCCGACCGCGACCGTGTGTGGGACCTGATCGAGCGCAACGCCGTCAGCGTGTTCTACACCTCCCCCACCGCGATCCGGTCGTTCATGAAGTGGGGCGCGGAGTACCCCGAGCGTCACGACCTCTCGTCGATCCGCCTGTTGGGAACCGTCGGCGAGTCGATCGCCCCGAAGGCGTGGCGCTGGTACCGCGAGCACGTCGGCGGCGGCGAGGCGCCGGTCGTCGACACCTGGTGGCAGACGGAGACGGGCGCCATCGCGCTCGCGACGCTCCCCGGGATCACGCCGATGAAGCCGGGGAAGGTCGGGCCGCCGCTGCCGGGGATCGACGCGCGCGTCGTCGACGAGGACGGAGCGCCGGTGGCTCCCGGCGAGCCGGGGTACCTCACCATCGGCTCGCCGTGGCCCGGCATGCTTCGCGGACTCCGCGAGGGCGAGGAGCGCTACCGCCGGGAGTACTGGGTCGAGACCGAAGACGAGTGGCGGTACCGAACCGGCGACGGCGCGACCGTCGACGAGGACGGCTACGTAACCATCCTCGGTCGCGTCGACGACGTGATAAACGCCCGGGCGCGGCGGTTCAACACCGCGGAGCTGGAGTCGGCGATCGTCGACGCCGAGGGAGTGACCGAGGCCGCGGTCGTGGGCGGGGAGGACGGCGACATCGTCGCCTACGTGACGACCCGGAGCGACGTCGAGCCAGACGAGTCGCTCAGAGCGGCGATCGGCGAGGAGCTGGCCCGTTCCGTCGGCGACGTGGCGCGCGCCGACCGGATCGTGTTCACCCCGGACCTCCCGAAGACGCGCTCGGGAAAGATCATGCGCCGCCTGCTGGAGGACATCGCTCGCGGCGAGGAGTTCGGCGACGTGAGCGCTCTGCGAAACCCCGAGGTCGTCGGCGAGATAGAGTCGGCGGTGCGGGAGGGTTAACGAATACTGGTTTCTTTTTGACGCCTGAGAAACCGCGAGGGGGTTCATATCGTGCCCCCGTGATCGGTGCGCATGGGCGCTCTCGTCTCGCGGTCCGCCCTGCACGCTCGGAAGCGGGCGGTCGCCAAGACGCTGTGTTACCGCGCGGTCATGGTCACCATCACGGTCCTCGTCGCCTGGGTCGTCGTCGGCGACGTCGGGAACGCCGTGAACATCGGTCTCGTCACGAACGTCGTCAAGACCGGCACGTACTACGCGTACGAGCGACTGTGGGATCACGTCACTTGGGGCGTCGCCGAAGGGGTTTGAGGGGATCGTGTTTCGGATATAGAAATAGAACCGAAACGGAGATCATCTCGAAGAGGGCTGATATCCGGTCGCTGGGGGACGTTGCCGAAATCAAATTCGGCAGTCGCCGTGTTCAGTCGGTAGAGGAACACTTTTGCTACGTGTTTTCGTAGAGATACGAAACGAATGGTCGCCGGACTCGACGCCGAGACGTACGACGCGCTCGTGACGGGTGCGGAGACGTATCGCGCCGCGGTCGTCGTTCGGCTCGCCGGGGAGGCAGGCCTCCGAACGGGAGAGATCACCCGCGTCGCCCCGCGACACCTCAGGGAGTGTCGGTCGGCGTCGAAGGCGGCCCTCCTCGCGGTGCCGACCGACGGAAACGACGGAGCGATCGACCGAGAGACGGTCGTTCCGACGGCGTTGGCGGCCGAACTCCGGCGATACGCCGAGCGCGAGGGGCTCACCGACGCCGAGCCGTTCGTCGACGTCTCGACCCGACGCGTCCAGATGATCGTTCGCGAGACGGCCGAGCGGGCGGCGGAACGGACGGCGGGAGACGTCCCTGCAGACGTGACGCCGCGCGACCTCAGACACACCTTCGCGCGACGACTGCTCGTCGACCGCGGCGTCGACCCGCACGCCGTCCGCGAGGCCGGCGGCTGGGAGACGCTGGCCTCCCTGGACGACTACCTCGGTCCCCTCGACGGACGGGAGATCGCCCAGGCGTTCGCGGGCGGCGCGGGAGAGGGGGCGGACGGGGGGACCGAACCGCGGGAGCCGGCCGCGCTCGCCGGGTTCGAGGCGCTCGCGGACGGCGACGACCGGGGATCGCCGCTCGCGACCGTCCCGGAGCGGCTGGTCGAGTCCGACCGCTGGGCCGAGGCGTGGGTGGTCCGCGGGTCGGTCGGCGGGGGACGGACCGAGGTCGCGGGCGCCGCCGGGGTCGACCGAGAGGTCCTCGTCGATCGAGGGGTGACCGAGGAGGGACCGTGGCTCGACGCCTTCCAGGCGGGCGAGACCGCCACCACCGACGGGGGGGCGACCACGGACGGCCGACCCGGACTCGCGGCGCCCGTCAGCTACCGGGACGTGACCCACGGGGCGCTGTGCGTCGTCGCCGCGGACGCGACGCCCGTCTCGGCGGTCGAGCGGCGCGAGCTGAGCGCCCTCGGCCGCTGCGTCGGCTGGGCGGTGACGGCCGGCCGGTGGCGCGACCTGCTCCACTCCGACGCCGTCACCGAGGTGGAGTTCCACACCGCCGCCGACGGGGCGTTCCTCGCCCGGGCGAGTGCGACCCTCGGCTGTCGGCTCGAGCTGGTCTCGACGCTCGCGGTCACGGACGACGCCTCCCGACTGTACCTCTCCGTGGCGGGCGCCAGACCGCAGGGGGTCGCGGAGGTCGTCGACGCGACGTCCGGCGTCTCCGCCCTTCGGGTGATCGAGACCCACGAGGACGGCTGCTCCGTGTCGATTCGCGTCGAGCGAGGCTCTGCGGTCCGAACGCTCACCGAGCACGGCGCGACGGTCAGGGACGCGTCGGCCGAGAACGGGCGCGTCCGCGTCGTCGCCGACCTCCCCGAGGGCGCCGACGTCCGCCCGGTGGCCGACGGGCTCCGCGCCGCGTTCGACGACGCGCGCCTCGCGAGCAAGGAGTCGGTCGCCCGGTCGCCGCGTCCGGAGTCGTCGTTCCGCGAGGGCGTCGCGGACCGGTTCACCGACCGCCAGTGGGCCGCGCTGTCGGCCGCGTACCACGGCGGCTACTTCGACTGGCCACGCGGGAGCACCGCCGAGGAGGTCGCCGACGCGATGGACGTCTCCTCGCCGACGTTCCACAACCACCTTCGGAAAGCGCAGCGAGCGCTGCTCGACGGACTCTTCGAGGAGGAGCACCGGGAGCGACCCTGAACCGCGCCCTCGGTGGCGACCTCGACGCCGGCCCCGACGCCCGTCCGAGGGATTTCGACGGCGCGAATCTATCACGATTTTTCGTATTTAGCGTCAGCGTTTATATGCCGATATTGGGTGCATACGACCGTACCATGACAGAGGGCGACGGCCAACTGGAGGCGAGACTGGAAGACCAGGAGGTGTTCGAACCGCCGGAGTCGTTCGTATCGGGGGCGAACGTCTCCGATCCGGAAATATACGACGAGTTCGAGGAGAACTGGCCGGAGTGCTGGGAGGCCGCGGCCGACCTCCTCGACTGGGAGTCCGAGTACGACCAGGTGCTGGACGACAGCAATCCCCCCTTCTACGAGTGGTTCACCGGCGGCGAGCTGAACGCGTCGGCCAACTGCCTCGACCGACACCTCGACGAGCGCGCCGACGAGGCCGCCATCGAGTGGGTCGGCGAGCCGGTCGACGAGGACGACCGCACGTACACGTACGCGGAGCTCCACCGGGAGGTGAACGAGTTCGCGGCCGCGCTGCGGGACCTCGGCGTCGAGGAGGACGACGTCGTGACGATGTACATGTCGATGATCCCGGAACTGCCGATCGCGATGCTGGCGTGCGCCCGCATCGGCGCGCCGCACAGCGTCGTCTTCGCCGGGTTCTCCGCGGACGCGCTCGCGACGCGGATGAACTCCGCGGAGTCGGAGTACCTCGTCACCTGCGACGGCTACTACCGCCGCGGCGACCCCCTCGACCACCTCGACAAGGCGAACGAGGGGCTCGCGGACGTCGACCACGACACGACGACCGTCGTCGTCGATCGGCTCGGCCCGAACGGCGACGACTTCGGCCACGAGCTCGGCGACGACCAGGTCGACTACGGCGACCTGGTCGCGGACCACGAGGGCGCCGAGGTCGAGCCGGTCACCCGCGACGCCGAGGACATGCTGTTCCTGATGTACACCTCGGGGACGACGGGGCAGCCGAAGGGCGTGAAACACACGACCGGCGGCTACCTCTCGTGGGTGTCGTGGACCTCCCAGGCCGTCCTCGACATCAAGCCGGATGACACGTACTTCTGTTCGGCCGACATCGGCTGGATCACGGGTCACTCGTACATCGTCTACGGGCCGCTCGCGCTCGGAACGACGACGATGATGTACGAGGGGACGCCGGACCACCCGGAGCGCGACCGCCTCTGGGAGATCGTCGAGGACTACGAGGCGACCCAGCTGTACACGGCGCCCACGGCGATCCGCGCGTTCATGAAGTGGGGATCGAAGTTCCCGGACCAACACGACCTCTCCTCGCTGCGGCTGCTCGGCACGGTCGGCGAGCCGATCAACCCCCGCGCGTGGAAGTGGTACTACCAGCACATCGGCGACGAAGAGTGTCCCATCGTCGACACGTGGTGGCAGACCGAGACCGGCGGGATGATGATCACGACGCTGCCCGGGATCAAGGACATGAAGCCCGGTGCCGCGGGGCCGCCGCTGCCGGGGCTCGACGTCCAGATCCTCGACACCCTCGGCGACGAGGTCGAACCGGGGAAGGCTGGCTACCTCACGGTCCAGAAGCCGTGGCCCGGCATGCTCCGGACGCTGTACAACAACGACGAGCGGTACATCGAGGAGTACTGGGCGGAGTACTCCGACACGGACAGCGACGACCCCGACGACTGGGTGTACTTCCCGGAGGACGGCGCGAAGATCGACGATGACGGCTACATCACCGTCCTCGGTCGGGTGGACGACGTGCTCAACGTCTCGGGCCACCGCCTGGGGACGATGGAGATCGAGTCCGCCATCGTCGGCGTCGAGGGGGTCGCGGAGGCCGCCGTCGTCGGCGGCAACCACGACATCAAGGGCGAGGCCGTGTACGCGTACGTGACGACCGAAGACGGGTACGAGGGCAACGACGAGCTCCGCGACGCGATCGTCGCGGGCGTCGAGGACGCCATCGGCCCGATCGCCCGGCCGGAGCAGGTTGTGTTCACGCCCGACCTGCCGAAGACGCGGTCGGGGAAGATCATGCGCCGCCTGCTGGAGAACATCGCCGACGGCGAGGAGCTCGGCAACACGAGCACGCTCCGGAACCCGGAGATCGTCGAGGAGATCCAGCGGAAGGCCGAGGGCGGCTAACGGCCACCGGCCCCGTTTTCGACGAGAGACCCAGGACACACCGACACGACGACAGCGCGAACGAATATCACGATCGAATCGGATACTCAACGCACACCGACACGCTACGACACAACACGACACATGACAGATAATAGCTTACACGGTACCGACGACGCGGCCACCGATGGGGGTCGCGCAGCGGACGACGCGGCCACCGATGGGGGTCGCGCAGCGGACGACGCGGCCACCGACGGCGGCGTCGCCACGGGCGCGGCACAGCAGCACCGACAGACCGACTACCTCGACGCGGAAGTGAACATCCTGAACCCGAGCACCCCGTACATGCGCGAGCACCTCCGGATCGTCTGGACGGGATTCGCGATCTGGGTACTCGTCGTCTTCGGTCCGGTGACGGCGACGTATCTGGCTCCCGGTCCCATGACGACAACGATGCCGATCATCGGGTTCCCGCTCCACTACTTCCTCGTCGCCATCGGTGCACCAGGCGGCGCGCTGATCCTGGCCGCGTGGTACGCGCGCCGACGGGACGAGCTCGACGACAAGTACGGGATCGACCACGACGTGGTGGGGGGTGACGCATGACGCTCGCGGCGACGCTGCTCCAGAGCGAACTGCTCCCGGAGGGGCTCAACGTCTCGTTCAAGGCGCTGCCCGCGATCCTCGTGATCGGCATGCTGCTCGTGTTCATCGCCATCGGGTTCATCTTCCGCGTGGCCGACACGGAGAACATGTGGGTCGCCGGGCGGTCCATCGGGAACTTGGAAAACGGGATGGCGATCGGCGCGAACTGGATGTCAGCGGCGTCGTACCTCGGAATGGCGGCATCGATCGCCCTCTCGGGCTTCTACGGGCTGGTGTTCGTCGTCGGCTGGACGACGGGCTACTTCATCCTGCTCATCTTCCTCGCGGCGCAGCTGCGCCGGTTCGGGAAGTACACGGCGCCCGACTTCGTCGGCGACCGATTCAACTCGGACACCGCCCGCGCGATCGGCGCGGTCACGACGTTCCTCATCGGCTTCGTCTACGCCATCGGACAGGCGCGAGGGATGGGGCTCGTCGGGCTGTACATCTTCGGCGATCTCGGGATCCTCGGGCTCAGCGGCTACCAGTCGATGGTTGTCGTGATGATGGCCATCACGGTCGGCTACCTGACGCTCTCGGGGATGCTGGGCGCGACGAAGAACATGGCCGTCCAGTACGTCATCCTCATCGTCGCGTTCGTCGCCGGGCTGTTCGCGGTCGGGTTCACGAACGACTACTCCACCGTGCTCCCGCAGATCGAGTACGGGATGCTGATAAACGACCTGAGCGGCGAGTTCTCCGAGCCGTTCGTCAACTCCACGTACTACCTGTGGATCGCGACGACGTTCTCGCTCATCGTGGGTACGTGTGGGCTCCCACACGTGCTCGTGCGGTTCTACACGGTCGAGAACGAGCGGACCGCTCGCTGGTCGACCGTGTGGGGACTGTTCTTCATCTGTATCCTCTACCTGAGCGCGCCGGCGTTCGCGGCGTTCGGGACGGACCTGTACTCGGAGAACATCGGTGACGTGTACGGTGACCCCGGCATGACCGCCGACGCGGCCGACGTGATCGTCGTGTTGGCCGCCCAGCTGTCGAACTTGCCCCAGTGGTTCGTCGGGCTGGTCGCGGCGGGCGGTATCGCGGCCGCCATCGCGACGGTCGCCGGGCTGTTCATCGCCGGCTCGTCGGCGATCTCCCACGACATCTACACGAACATCATCAACCCCGACGCGACGCAGCGGCAGCAGATCCTGGTCGGTCGGCTGAGCATCGTCCTGCTCGGCGTCCTCACGACGCTCGCCGCGCTCAACCCGGCGGCGCCAATCGCCGCGCTGGTGTCGTACGCGTTCTCGCTGGCCGGCGCGGTGCTGTTCCCGATGTTCTTCCTCGGCATGTGGTGGGAGAACACGAACCGCCAGGGTGCACTCGCCGGCATGACGACCGGCCTCACCATCTGGACGATCCCGATGATCAACGAGGTCGTCCCCAACTACGTCGGCGGCCTCGAGGCGCCGCTCAACGCGACGCTCGCGACGTGGGTGCCCGCGATCGGCTCTGCGCTCGTCGCCGTGCCGGTCGTGTTCGCAGTCACCATCGTCGTCTCGCTCGTCACCGACGAGCCGCCGATGGAGACCAAGCGGATCGTCCGGCAGTGCCACAGCCCGGAGCCGATGCGCCAGCAGCAGACGGCCGAGGACGTCGTCGCCGACGGTGGCGAGGACGTGGCGACCGACGGGGGCCGCGCAACGGACGACGCGGGAATCGAAACCGACGACGCGGCCACGGAGGAGTGATCCATGTACGAACGCATCCTGATCCCCACGGACGGAAGCGACGTCGCCGAGTTCGCGGTCGACCACGCGCTCGACCTCGCAGAGAAGTACGACGCCGAGGTCCACGCGCTGTACGTGGTCGACATCGACTCGGTCCACCTCAGTCTGGGGACCGAACAGGTCGACCGACTCAAGCAGGGCCGGTTCGGCGAGATGGAGGAGCTGAAAGACCAGGCCGACGAGGCGACCGGCTTCGTCGCCGATCGCGGCGCTGAGCGCGGCGTCGAGGTCGTCGAACACGTCTCCGGCGGCCGGCCGCACAAGCTGATCGCCGACTACGCCGAGGACCACGAGATCGACCTCATCGTGATGGGGAGCCACGGCCGCGCCGGCGTCCGGCGCGCGCTCCTCGGGAGCGTCACCGAACGCACGCTGCGCTCGACGCACGTTCCGGTGCTCGTCGTCGACTACCTGGACGAGGACTGAGCCGCGACCGCGCCGGACCGTCCGGCGCTCCCTTCTCGCGCCGCCGTACCGACTCGCTTCCGGAAGACCGACGTGCTCTCGACTGACACGCACACTCATGACCGACACGAACCAGCGCGACGACACGGAGGAGGAGACCCTCGCCGACCGCGTGCGGGCACACGTCACCGAGAACCGGACCGGAATGCTCCAGGACCTGCTGTTCGCGGTCGCGTGGGTGGGCCTCGTGTCGCTCCTGTACGACGTCGCGTTCGCGAGCGCCCCGCAGTGGGTGCTGTACATGTTCATGCTCGCCGGAATCCCGGCGTACTTCGGCTTCTTCATCTCGCTTGAGATCGCGAAGGAAAACCGATAACCGAGGCGTCCCCTCGGCCGGTGTCTCGGTCCCGAAACGACCGTGAATGTCACGCATGATATCCAAAACCGCGGATAACGGGGTATCTGGGACGCACACAACACTTATGTCCCAGTCGAGACACTGTTAGGATGCGATGGCGACAGGCAAGGTCGACTTCTTCAACGACACTGGCGGCTACGGATTCATCGAGACTGACGACGCTGACGAGGACGTGTTCTTCCACATGGAAGACGTCGGCGGCCCGGACCTCGAGGAAGGCCAGGAGGTAGAGTTCGAGATCGAGGAGGCGGACAAGGGTCCGCGCGCGAAGAACCTCACTCGACTGTAACTCGCTCGGCCGCACCCGCGACCGGCGACGACGGACAGCTCTCGAAACGCGTTCCGCGTATATTACCGCTCAGAGCGACGGCGCCGGCACTTCGTCGGCGACATGCCCGATCGTCACTGGAGCGGGTACAGGACGCGTCCGACCGAGAGCGTCACACCCGTCGCGACCGGGGCACAACTAAGACGCTTCGGACCCGAACCACGGTATCCATGAGCGCTACCGACGCAGACGCGCCGACCATCTATGTGGTCCGCAGCGAGCCCGATCCCGACAGCGAGTACCACTGTGACGCGCTCGCGTCGTGGTTCCCGGAGGCGATCGAGATCGACTTCGTCGCGGGCGACCGCGTCTCCCTCGACGACGCCGACGGCGTCGTCCTCACCGGAAGCACCGCGGGAGTGTACGAGGCCGACGAGCACCCGTGGATCGCCGAGCAGGAGTCGCTCGTCCGGGAGCTCGTCGACCGAGGCGTCCCCACGCTCGGCGTCTGCTTCGGTCACCAGGTGGTGAACTCCGCGCTCGGCGGCGCCGTCGAGGCGGTGGGAACGACCGCCGGTCTCGTCGAGGCGGAGCTCGACGACGATCCGATCTTCGACGGGGTCGAGCAGGTCGTCGTCTCGCTGCACGGCGACGTCGTGACCGAGTTGGGCGAGGGGTTGGAGCTGATCGCGTCCGCCGATCACGCCCGGATATTCGGCACCCGCCACCGGACCGCGCCGCTGTGGACCGTGCAGTTCCACCCGGAGATCGCCGCCGAACACCGCGAGGAGCTCACAGCGCGGTTCGACTGGGACGAGGGGGCGTTCTCCTTCGGAGACGTCACCCCGGGCCGGGTCTTCGAGAACTTCCTGCGGCTCGTGGGCGGCACGAACCAGCGGACCAGCGCCGTCGGAGCGGTCGAGAGCGGAGCCGAGTGAGCGACGTCCGATCGACGGGGGGTTCGGCGCCTCGCGAACCGACTTTCACTTTCACCACCCTGGCGGTGCGTTTTTAGGTGCCTCGGTGGAAGGGGAGGACACCGAATGACGTCCTTCCAGTCGACGATCGGCGACGAGGAGGGGATCGCGGAGGAGCTGGCCGAGGGCCAGCGCGAGATCTCCATCGCCGAGTTCTTCGAGAAGAACAAGCACATGCTCGGGTTCGACTCGGGCGCCCGCGGGCTCGTCACCGCCGTCAAGGAGGCGGTCGACAACGCCCTCGACGCGACCGAGGAGGCCGGCGTCCTCCCCGATATCTACATCGAGATCGAAGAGGTGGGCGACTACTACCGGCTCGTCATCGAGGACAACGGGCCGGGCATCACGAAAGAACAGCTCCCGAAGGTCTTCGGGAAACTCCTGTACGGCAGCCGGTTCCACGCCCGCGAGCAGTCGCGCGGCCAGCAGGGGATCGGGATCTCGGCGGCCGTGCTGTACTCGCAGCTCACCTCCGGACAGCCCGCGAAGATCACCTCCCGCCCGAAGGGACAGTCGCGGGCGCAGTACTTCGAGCTCATCATCGACACCGACACGAACGAGCCGGAGATCAAAGCCGACGAGGAGACGACGTGGGACCGCCCCCACGGCACGCGGATCGAACTGGAGATGGAGGCGAACATGCGCGCCCGCAACCAGCTCCACGACTACGTGAAACACACCGCGGTCGTCAACCCCCACGCCCGGATCGAGCTGCGCGAGCCGGGGCTCGACGAGCCGTGGAAGTTCGAGCGCGCGACCGACGAGCTGCCGGCGGAGACGGAGGAGATCCGCCCACACCCCCACGGCGTCGAGCTGGGCGCGCTGATCAAGATGCTGGAGGCGACCGAGTCGTACTCCGTCTCCGGGTTCCTCCAGGAGGAGTTCACCCGGGTCGGCAAGAAGACCGCCGACGGCGTCATCGACAACTTCCGGGACGTCCACTACGGCCGCGAGCTCTCGTGGACGCCGCCGCGGGCGCACGACGACCGCGACGTCGCGGCCGCGGTCGGCGAGGCGGTCGCCAACAAGGGGAAGGCGGCGACGGCCGACTTCGCCGAGGGCGTCGCCGAGACGGTCGCGGGCAACGACCGCCTCTGCCGGTCCGAGCTCGCGACGATCGTCGGGAACGTCGCCGACCGTGTCGAGGACGACACGGGCAAGACGTTCGGCGGGACCGTCCGCGAGAACGCGACCGTCGCGGCGTGGCGGGCGATCACCGGGGTCGACGCCGACGGTGAAGTCGTCGCCGCCGGCCCCGCGGACGGCGAGGCCGACGACGGGCCCGCGGAGTCCCCGCTCGTCGCCGACGCGTACGCCCTCGTCGACGAGGCGACCTCGACCCGGAAGGACGACGCCGCGGTGCAGGCGATGGCCGACGCCCTGACGCGCCGGTTCCTGAACCTCGACGGCGACGCGTTCCGGATCACTCGCGGCGACTTGGAGCGGCTCGTCGCGGACGCGGCGAACTTCGTCGCCGAGCAGCACGACGCGACGTTCGGCGAGACCGCCCGCGAGAACGTCGTCGAGGCGTTCTGGTCGCGGGCCCGGACGGTTCCGGACGACCCGCCGAAGGTCCGCGAGGTCGCCGCCGACCGGGACGCGTCCGCCGACCTGCTGGCCGCGATGCGGACCACCGACATCCTGGCGCCGCCGACCGACTGTCTCGCGCCCATCACGGCCGAGCTCGTCGAGGCCGGACTGCGCAAGGAGTACGACGCCGACTTCTACGCGGCGGCGACCCGCGACGCCGAGGTCCACGGCGGCGACCCGTTCATCGTCGAGGCAGGCATCGCCTACGGCGGCGAGATTCCGGCGGAGGGATCCGTCGAGCTCCTGCGGTTCGCGAACCGCGTCCCGCTCGTCTACCAGCGCGGCGCCTGCGCGACGACGGACGTGATCAAGTCGATCGGGTGGCGCAACTACGGGCTCGACCAGCCCGGCGGGTCGGGGATGCCGAACGGTCCGGCCGTGATATCGATCCACGTCGCCTCCACGAACGTCCCGTTCACGAGCGAGTCGAAGGACGCGCTCGCGAACGTCCCCTCGATCGAAGACGAGATCGAACTCGCGGTGCGGGAGGCCGCCCGCGAGCTGAAGTCGTACCTCAACAAGCGGCGCTCGATGCAGCAGCGCCGCGAGAAGCAGGACGTGCTCGGCGCGATCCTCCCCGAGATGGCCGACAAGGTCTCGGAGGTCACAGGTCGCCCGCGTCCCGACATCAGCGGCGCGCTCGCCCGGATCATGAACAACGTCAGCGTCGAGCGCGAGACTAACGGGGAGACGGTGACGCTCGTCGTCGAGAACCACTCCGACGTGAGCGAGCGGCTGGAGATCACCGACATCGTCTCGGCCGAGCCGACCGACCTCTCGGACGGCACGGTCGTGGACGTGGACGGCGAGTGGTTCGTGCAGTGGAAACCCGAGGTGCCCTCGGGCGACGAGCGGGAACTGACCTACAGCGTGGCCGACGGCGCCGACTTCGAGATCAGCGTCGGCGGCGTCGAGACCGAGAAACTCACGGTGAACGCGTAAATGACGACAGACACTGACGCACGAGACGAGCTCATCGACCTGGCCGCCGACTTCTACGACCAGTTCGCGGTCGGACGGATCCCCGAGCTAGAGCTCCCGACGCGGACGAAGAGCAACATCCAGTACGACACCGAGAGCGGCGTGTGGACGTACGGCGACCGCACGTCGACGCGCAGCGCCAACTCGGTGCGGGGCGCCCGCAAGCTGCTGAAGGCGGCGTACACGATCGAGTTCCTCGCGAACCAGCTCGACGAGGACCGGTCGTCGACGCTGCGGGAGCTGTACTACCTCTCGGAGTCGTGGGACAACGACGAGGCGCAGTTCTCCACGCAGGACGAGTCCAACGACCTCGTGGAGGACCTGGAGATCGTCACGGGGGTCACCCGGGAGGACTTCCACATGCGGCCGGAGGAGTCGGGCGCGACCCTGATGGGGCCGCTCCTGATCCGCGAGCAGACCCGTCGCGGCGAACGCGAGATCCACTGTCAGAAGGACGTTGGCGCCGGCGGCTACCAGATCCCGAACAACCCGGACATGATCGAGTTCCTCGACGACGACATCGACTTCGCGCTGGCGGTCGAGACGGGCGGGATGCGCGACCGGCTCGTCGAGAACGGATTCGACGAGGAGTACGACTGCCTCGTCATCCACCTCAAGGGCCAGCCCGCGCGGGCGACCCGCCGGATCACGAAGCGCGTCCACGACGAGCTCGACGTCCCGGTCGCCGTCTTCGCCGACGGCGACCCGTGGTCCTACCGGATCTACGGCTCCGTGGCGTACGGCTCGATCAAGTCCGCGCACCTCTCGAAGTACCTGGCCACGCCGGAGGCGCAGTTCGTCGGGATTCAGCCCGAGGACATCGTCGAGTACGACCTCCCGGCCGACCCGCTCTCCGACTCGGACGTGAACGCCCTCGAGTCGGAGCTGGACGACCCCCGCTTCCAGACGGACTACTGGGAGGAGCAGATCGAGCTCCAGCTCGACATCGGCAAGAAGTCCGAACAGCAGTCGCTCGCGAGCCGCGGGCTCGACTTCGTCACCGACACCTACCTCCCCGAGCGGCTCGACGCGATGGGCGTGATCTGAGTCCGCGCTACTCGTCCGCGCGGACAGTCTCGCCGACCACGCGACGCTCGCCGTCGGCGTCGTCGTTCGCGTACTTGTACACGACGCCGTCGTCCTCGTCGGCGGTCGCGTTGTGCGAGCCGTCACAGAGCGGCTTCGAGTCGGAGAGACCGCACTGACAGACGTAGATCAGGTCGTCGTCGCCCATGTCCGACTCGTCCAGTATCGCCGGCCCCCGCTCCTCGTGAGTGACTTCGCGTGCCATGTCCCTCGATCGGTGCCCGCACGAATACGATTTGGGGCATCCGAGCCGACGGACCGCGACCGCCGCAACCCCCTTGAGCGTGGGTCCCCTACTCGGCGTATGAGCGAAACCAGCGAGCGAGACGCGGTCGATCCGCGGGACCTGACCGACGAGGAGTGGCGCGAGCGGCTCTCCGAGGAGGAGTACCGCGTGCTCCGCGAGAGCGGCACGGAGGCGAAGTTCTCCGGCGAGTACGTCGACCACCACCCCGACGACGGGGAGTACCGCTGTCGGGCCTGCGGGACCGTCCTCTTCGACGCCGAGACGAAGTACGAGTCCGGCTGCGGCTGGCCCGCCTTCTACGCCGCCGAGGAGGAGTCGGTGACGACGACGGTCGACACGAGCCACGGGATGCGGCGCACCGAGGTCCGGTGTGCGAACTGCGACTCGCACCTCGGACACGTGTTCGACGACGGCCCCGAGCCCACCGGCAAGCGGTTCTGCATCAACTCGGTCGCGATGGAGTACGACGGGGAGTAGCCCCGTCGACGACGAGACGCAGACTCAGATCCCGTCGTCGAGCAGCTCGCGGGCGACGATGTTCTTCTGGATCTCGGTGGTGCCCTCGTAGATCTGGGTGATCTTCGCGTCGCGGTAGAGCCGCTCGACGTCGTGGTCGTTGACGAAGCCGGCGCCGCCGTGGACCTGGACCGCCTCGTCGGCGACGTCGACGGCGACACGCGAGGCGAACTCCTTGGCCATCGACGCGAGCGCCGTGAGGTCCCCCGACTCGTTGTCGACGGCCCACGCGGAGCGGTAGGTGAGCCAGCGGGCGGCCTCGGTGTTCGTGTGCATCTCCGCGAGCTTGTGTTTGATCGCCTGGAAGTCGCTGATCGGACGGTCGAACTGCTCGCGCTCCTCCGCGTACGCCAGCGCGCGTTCGGCCGCGCCGCGGGCGATCCCGACGCCCTGCGCGGCGACCGCGGTGCGGGTCTCGTCGAAGAACTGCATGAGCTGGAGGAACCCCATCCCGCGCTGGCCGATCAGGTTCTCCTCCGGCACCCTGACGTCGTCGAACCGGAGCTCGGCGGTGTCGCTCGCGCGGATGCCGAGCTTCCCGGTGATCTTGTCGCGGGTGAGGCCGGCGCGGTCCCCCTCGACGAGGATCTGCGAGTAGCCGGAGTAGCGGTCCTCGATCTCGGGGTCCGTCTCGCAGACGACGACGAAGTAGTCGGCGACGGTGCCGTTCGTGATCCACATCTTCGAGCCGTTGATCACCCACTCGTCGCCGTCCTTCCGTGCGCGGGTGGCGACCGATGTGACGTCCGACCCCGCCTGCGGCTCCGAGATGGCCGAGCCCATCACCGCGTCGCCGGCGGTCACCTCGGGGAGGATCCGCTCCTTCTGTTCGTCCGTGCCGAACTCCATCAGGGCCTCGGCGCCGAAGCCGGCGCTGGAGACGCAGAGACCGATCCCGGGGTCCGCGGCGAACAGCTCCTCGGTGAGGATCGCGTTCTCCAGCGAGGAGTAG
Organism: Halorubrum sp. AD140; assembly: GCF_034497445.1. NCBI lineage: Archaea > Methanobacteriati > Methanobacteriota > Halobacteria > Halobacteriales > Haloferacaceae > Halorubrum > Halorubrum sp. AD140. The sequence goes on along the minus strand of NZ_JAXRUU010000003.1, from coordinate 3,346 downwards.
CCGACGCCCCCGTACTCGACCGGGACGTGCGGCGCGAGCAGCCCCATCTCCGCGGCCTTCTCCATCACCTCGTGGGGGTACTCCTCGGCGACGTCGTACTCCGTCGCGACCGGTCGAATCTCCTCCCGGGCGAACTTCCGTACCTCCTCGCGTAACTGGCGCTGCTCGTCCGTCAGCTGGAAATCCATGTCCCCAAATCAGAGTAACGCGTGATAATCGTTGGCGAACGGCGAACAATTCGCGATGAGTTGTTCGTTTACACCGCGGGACGGTGACGACGCTCGCCCGCTTCGGGCCCGGCGAACGCCTCAGCGGTTCTCGACGAACGTCGCGATCCGGTCGGTCGCCTCCTTCAGCTCTCGCATCGAGGTCGCGTACGAGACCCTGAGGTGGCCCTCGCCGCCGGCGCCGAAGACGGAGCCCGGCACGACCGCGACCCCCTGCGCCTCCAGCAGCTCCTCGGCGAACGCCTCGTCGTCGCCGCCGCAGTCGGGGAACGCGTAGAACGCGCCGCCGGGCTCGAACGTGTCGAGGCCCATCTCGTTGAACCTGGAGACGACGAGCCGCCGCCGGCGGTTGTACTCGTCGACCATCTCCCGGACCTCGTCGTCACAACGGTCGAGCGCTTCGATCGCGGCGTATTGCGGCGTCGTCGGCGCCGACAGCATCGTGTACTGGTGGATCCGGTTCATCGCGTCGATCGCGTCGCTCGGCCCCAGCGCGTACCCCAGCCGGAGGCCGGTCATGGCGTACGCCTTCGAGAAGCCGTTGACGACGACGGTGCGCTCGCGCATCTCCGGCCGCGTGGCGACCGAGGCGTGGTCGGCACCGTAGGTGAGCGCAGAATAGATCTCGTCGGCGATCACTCGGAGGTCGTTCTCGCGGCAGAAGGCGGCGACCTCGGCGAACCCCTCGTCGGTCATCGTCGCCCCAGTGGGGTTGTTCGGGTAACAGAGGACGAGGAGGTCCGCGTCGGCCGCGCCCGACGCCTCCAGCGCGTCCCGGGTGAGCGCGAAGTCGTCTTCGGCCCGCGTGGGGACCGTCAGCTGCTCGCCCCCCGCGAGTTCGATCCCCGGGCCGTACGAGATGTACGTCGGCTCGTGGACGGCGACCGTGTCGCCGGGGTCGACGAGCGCGCGGAGCGCCAGGTCGACGGCCTCGCTCGCGCCGGTCGTGACGAGCACCTCGTCGGCCGGGTCGTACGACTGGTCGTACCGCTCGTGGTGGGCGGCGATCCGCTCGCGGAGCGGGGCCATCCCGCGGTTCGACGTGTAGGAGGTCTTCCCGCGTTCGAGCGAGTCGATCGCTGCGGTGCGGGCGGCCCACGGCGCGGAGAAGTCGGGCTCGCCCACCCCTAGCGAGATCACGTCGTCGCGCGCCTCCGCGAGCTCGAAGAACTTCCGGATCCCCGACTCGGGGAGCTCGCGCGCGCGGTCCGACAGCCTCATGGCGAGACTGAGAGGCGGTCGTCGTCGTCGCCGTCCTCGAACCGGATCCCGCCGTCCTTGTACGTCTCCATGATGTAGTGGGTCACCGTCTGGGTGACCTCCGGCATGGGCGCGACCTGTTCCGAGATGAACCGAGAGACGTCCTGCATCGTCTCGCCGAGCACCTCGACGGCGAAGTCGTAGTCGCCGGAGACGAGGTGGAGAGCGTCGACCGCGGGGAACTTCGCTATCCGATCTGCGACCTGCTCGTACCCCGTCTCGCGGTCGAGCTCGACGTTGATCTCGACGAGCGCCCGGATCTTCCCCTCGTCGACGCGGTCCCAGTCGACGACGGCCTGGTAGCCGTGGACGACGTGGTTCGCTTCGAGCGCCGCGATGGCCTCCGCTACCGCGTCGGCGTCGAGGCCCGTCTGGGCCGCGATGTCGTCGATGTCCTCGCGGGCGTTCCGCGCCAACACGTCGAGTACCTCGCGCTCGGCGTCCATACCTCACGATCACGCGGGGGCGGTTTATGAGTAGCGACGCGCGCAAGACGGGCGGGCGGTCGCGGCGACCGGCGGGAACTCCCCTTCCATCATCCCCACGACTTTGGGCGTGGCCCGCGAATCGCCGACAATGGCTTCAGACACCACCGACCGGAGCGACACGTTCGACGTCGGCGGCGACCTGACGGTGAACCGGCTCGGCTTCGGCGCGATGCGGATCACGGGCGAGGACATCGTCGGCCTACCCGACGACGAGGACGACGCGAAGGCGGTCCTCCGGCGCGCCGTCGACCTCGGCGTCGACTTCGTCGACACGGCCGACTCCTACGGGCCGGGCGTCTCGGAGCGCCTGATCGGCGAGGCGCTCGGCGACCCCGACGACGTCGTCGTCGCCTCGAAGGCCGGGCTGCTCCGCAACCGCGAGGGCGACTGGCTCCCCCACGGCGATCCGGACTTCCTGAAGAACCAGGTGCTGTGTAGCCTCGACCGTCTCGGGACGGACACCATCGACCTCTACCAGTTCCACCGGCCCGATCCCGACACCGACTTCGAGGCGTCGGTCCACGCGTTCGCGGAGATGAAAGACGCCGGGCAGATCGCCCACGTCGGCCTCTCGAACGTCACCGTCGAGCAGCTGGAGACCGCCATGGAGATCGTCGACGTCGCGACGGTCCAGAACCGGTACAACGTCGGGCACCGCGACGACGAGGACGTGCTCGCCGCCTGCGAGCGCAACGACGTGGGATTCATTCCGTGGGGGCCGATGTACACGGTCGACGAGGAGGGCGTCGCGGAGGTGCTCGGCGAGGTGGCCGACCGTCACGACGCCACGCCCCGACAGGTCGCGCTCGCGTGGCTCCTCCACCACTCCGACGTGACGCTGCCGATCCCGGGCACGTCGAGCGTCGACCACCTCGAATCGAACGTCGCGGCCGCGGAGCTGTCCCTCACCGACGAGGACGTGTCGGCGTTGAACGCGATAGACTCGCGGGAGTAAACGGGAAATTCGGTCCGACCCGCGGACGGGCGACAGTCCTACTCCTCGAACGGGTTGGTCAGCTCGACCGTCTCCTCGCGGTCGGGACCGACGCCGACCGCGTAGACGGGCGTGTCGGTCTCGTCGGCGACGAACTCCAGGTACTCCCGTGCGGCGGCGGGTAGCGCGCCGTAGCCCTCCTCGGCGACCGCGGAGGAGTCGAACTCCTCCCAGGTGCCCAGCTCCCTGAACACCGGCTCGCAGCGCTCCCACCGGTCGGTCGTGGACGGGACGGTGTCGATCTCCTCGCCGTCGATTTCGTAGCCCGTACACACCTTCAGCTCGGTTAGTCCGGCGAGCACGTCGACGTGGTTGACCGCGACGCCCGTGAAGCCGGAGACGCGCGCGGCGTGCCGGAGCATCGGGAGGTCGAGCCA
>NZ_JAXRUU010000002.1:0-107341 GCF_034497445.1 Halorubrum sp. AD140 | reverse complement strand
GAGAAGCTCGACGAACTCGGCATCGACGTCGGCCCCGGCACCGGCGTCTCCGCCGGCGACTCCGCCGCCCCTGCCGACGACTGAGGACGGTCGCGTCGCGGCACCGCCCGCTGTTTTTCTCCTTGTTCCTCAGCCGAGGTCGACCGCCTCGAGGAGCGCGTCCGCGTCGAACCGGACCGGATCGGTCGCCGGCGCGCCCAGCAGCTCGGCGAAGTCCGCGACCGCCTCGCGCGCCTCCGGGGGCGTCGCGACGTTCATCGTGTTGAGCGCCCCCGCGAGCACGGTCGCCTCCGAGACCGGCGCGGCGAGGCGCTCGTACAGGTCGACCTGCGCCGGGACCGGCGGCAGGTCGACGTCGAACCCGTGCGTGAGTTCGCGGCCGGCCGAGTGACAGAGGACGAGTCCGTTCGGTCTCGCGGCGTGAAGCAGCCCGCAGATCTGTCCGGAGGACCCGGGGTGACAGAGGGCTCCCTGTCCCTCGACGACGAGCAGCTCGTGGCGCTCGCTCCGATCGCGGACCAGGCCGTCGACGACGCCATGAGCGCGCCCGGTCGGCACGCGGTCGAGCGTCACCCCTCGACCTTCGAGCAGGGCGCCGACGTGGCTCGTCGGCACGAGCGCCGCGTCGAGCCCGCGTTCCCGGGCCGCGCGAACGAGCTCGAACGCCGTCGAGGACGCCCCCACGTACCGGTCGGTCCCGACCGTGAGCAGCACGGTCGCGTCGACGGCGTCGGCACGGCCAGCGCCGTCCGTCCGGTCCGCCGGCGGAGCCCCCACGTCGACGATCCGACCGTCGCCGTCGGCGGTCAGCCGCGCGAACTCGGGGTCGTCGACGGGGAATCCGGCTCGAGAGACGACCACGTCGCGACCGGCCGCGAGCGCGGCGCGCACGTCTCGTCGCACCGGCTCCGTCAGGTCGGCGGTCGTCCCGTCCCGAGCGAGGTCGATCCCGACGTACAGCGCGTCGACCGGCTCGTCGACGTCGTCGAACCGTCTCACGATCGGGATCTTCGGGAGGGTTCGGACGAGCTGGGAGGCGAGGGGCGACCGTCGGGCCGTGTCGATCACGGCGACGACCTCCGGACGCCCGTACCGGACGAGCGCGATCGCCGCCCGCGCGTCGTCCGGGAACCGCCCGTGGGCGAGCACGGCGATCCGCTCGTGGAGCGGTTCGGTAGTCATCGACAACAGCATCGCGGGCCCGCGGATTAACTGTTTCCCGTCGGCCCGGCGGGGCTCTCTCTCACTCGCCGGACAGCTGCTCGCCGCGTCGGGCCACCTTTGTCGCCGGCAGGCCGGCGCGCTCCGCGTGCTCTCGCACGGCCTCCTCGCTTTCGGCCTGGTAGTGACAGAACGTGCCGACGATCCCGCCGTCCTCGTCGGTCAACACCTCCGAGTCGACCCACCGGATGTCGACGCCCTCCTCGCGGAGCGCGGAGAGCGTCTCGCCCGACGCCTCGGCGGCCGCGTCCAGGTCGTCCTCGGTTATCGGCTCGGGCAGTTCGCGCAGTATCAGGAAGTCGTCTGTGTCGCTCATACGCCATCGGGAACACTGGTCCCCCCGATTGTAATTCTTTCTGCGCCGGCCGACCGACGGCGCCGCGCCGGCGACGCCCGCCGTGTCGGGGAGTTCCCCCCGTGACGTTTAGGTGGGTGGGGTGGTATCACAGACGTATGTCCGAGGACTCCAGCCTCCCGAACATCAAGATCGGCAGCGACGCGGCCAAGGACCCCGACTTCGAGGGGGGCGAGACGGAGGTGTCGACCGTCGAGTACCTCGACTACGAGGTCCTCGAGGCGAACGACTGGGCGATCGACGACGCCGACCTCTTCGAGAAGGCGGCCGACGCCGACCTGGACGAGGCGGAGTACGGCACGATGGAGGTGAGCAGGAACCGCAAGCTCCTGGACGCGGCCGAGGACCACGGGTTCGAGTGGCCGTTCTCCTGTCGCGCCGCGTCGTGTGCGAACTGCGCCGGGATCCTCGTCGACGGCGAGCTCGAGATGGAGATGAACCTCATCATCACCGACGAGGAGGTCGAGGAGCGAGGGATCCGGCTGACCTGTCAGAGCAAGCCCGCGACGGACCACGTCCGGGTGGTCCACAACGCGAAACACCTCGACTACCTGCAGGACCGCGTCATCGGCGAGCGCGAGGTGTGACGGGGCTCCCGGGCGCCCTCGTCGGCCTCCGTTCGGTGGCGTCCCGTCTCACTCGCCGCGGCTCGCGGCCTCCAGGCGCTCGGCCGGGCTCCGGTCGACGACCCCCGCGTCCTGCATCCGTCGGACCTCGGAGAAGTCCACGTCGACGTCCTCCTCGTCGAGCGCCTCGATCACCGCCGTCAACAGCAGCGACATCTCGTCGACCCGCTGCTCGACGCTGTTCAGCTGCTGGAAGTTCCGCTCGGCGAACCCCGTGAGGGAGTCGGAGAGCTCGGAGACGTTCTGTTCGATCCGCTGTGAGTACCGTTCGCCGAGACTGATCCGGGCGAAGTTGTCGAGCTCCTCCAGCTCCGTCTCGAGCTCCGCCAGCTCCCGTTCGATCTCGGCGACGCGCTCGTCGACCAACGCCTCGATCTGGCCCTCGATCGCTCCGCTTGCGCTCGCTCCGTCTCCCGTGTCCCCCGCCGCCTCGCCGCCCCGATCCGGCTCACCGCCGGCCGCTGATTCGTCGTCCGGCTCGATCTCGGCGACGACGGTCGGTTCCTCGGTCTCCTCCGGTTCCGGGTCCGGCGTGTTAGGCAACGTGGCCATGCGGTAGCAATTGACGCAGTGGGGCTTAAATTTTGGTGGCCGCGACGCCGGTCACTCGCCGTCGACGGGCTCCGTCATCCGTTCTGCGCCGCGCTGGAGGATGAACCGTCGCTCCGGCGGCGGGGAGACGTCGAGTTCGACCGTCCGGACCAGCCGGTAGTACTTCCGATTCCCGTCCCAGAAGTGATCGACTATCCCCGCGTTCTCCAGCACGGAGAGGTGGTGTACCGCCGACTTGCCGTTCATACCGACGGCGTCGGCCAGCTCCGTGACGTACATCGACCCGTCCGACAGGTGCTGGATGATCCGGAGCCGTTGAGGATTACCCAGCGCGTCGATCAACGACATCGTGTGCACCTCTTTACAGGGACACAAAAGCGTTTCTTCGCGGAGCGTCTCCCAGGCCCGAGACTCAGGGCTCGGGCACGACGGCGTGACACTCGGTGCACTGCCAGCTGTTCTCGTCGACCTTCCGGTTGTTCTTCCGGGACGTGGCAGTTCCGCCGCGGTACCACTCGACGCCGCACTCCGGACAGGCGGTCGGGATCCGATCCATACCGATCCGATCCCCGCGAGAGATAATCAAGCTTCCCCGGCGCGACGAGAGCGCCGGACCACGGGCCGAGCGTGCCACGCGGTCACAAGAGATAAGATAGCGGACGTGTATCGTGCACGTATGACGGACAACGTGGAGTTCCCGGAGTCCGAGGAGCCCGACAAGCGGACGGTCTCAGACGGGTTCTTCGAGCGAGAGGTGCATCTCTCGGCGACCGAGACGGCGGCGTTCCTCCGATCGGTGGCGGACTCGCTCGACGACGGCGACGAGCTGACGATCAGCGGTGACGACTGGGAGATCCCCTTCGCGTTCGCCGAGCCGATCGAGGTGGAAGTCGAGTTCTCCTCCCGGCGGGAGCGCGAGCTCGAGCTCGAAGTCGAGTTCACCGAGCGCACGGACGGCGGCGGGATCGACGCCGCCTGATCCCCTCGCGGTCGCGGCGCCCCGGCGGGCGACCGCGCCGCGAGGACGCGCGATGTACTGGTTCGGACTCTACCACTGGCGGCGGCGGTTCCGCGCGCTCGGCGGGGGGATCGCCGTCGCGCTCGGCGGCGCCGTCCTGTGGCGGCGGCGCTCCGATCGGCCGGGTCGAGCCCTCGCGGGCGTCGCCGTCGCGCTCGGGACGGGCCGCGTGCTCCACGCCCTCTCGACGCTGGCGTCGCCGCCGCCGTGGCGGCTCGAGCGGTACAAGTACGACGCGCTCGCCCGGGAGCTGCCGCTCGACGGCGCGCGCCGCGTCCTGGACGTCGGCTGCGGGACCGGTCGGTCCCTCGTCGGTCTGGCCCCCTGGCTCCCCCGCTCGGCGACGCTCGTCGGCGTCGACGTCTTCGACGACAGGGTGATCCTGGGGAACGGCCCCCGACTCGCCCGGCGAAACGCTCGACTGGCCGGGATCGCGGCCGAGCCGGTCCGAGGCGACGCCGGCGCCCTCCCGTTCGCGTCGGGCTCGTTCGACGTCGTCACCGCGTGTCGCGTCCTCCACGACCTCCCGGCCGAGCGTCACGACGTCGCGCTCGCGGAGCTCCGTCGGATCTGTGGCGAGGACGGAACGCTCGGGCTCCTCGAACTCCCGATCGCGCCGGACGCGGTCGACGTCTCCCCCGAGCGGTACTGGCAGACCCGGGTCACCGACGCCGGCCTCGCGATCCGAACGATCGAACGCGTCCCGCGGCGAGGCGGCGGCGAGCCGTACGTGGTCCTCGTCGCCACGCCGGCGTGACCCGGCGCCGCCGCTCGGCGGATCGGGTCCGTCTCCGTCGGGGAGTCGTCGAAAAAACCGCCGAAGCCGTGGTTAGGCCTCGAGCGAGAACACGCAGAGCCGGTCGTCGCGGCCGGCGGTGCCGCGGCGGAGCCAGCCGCTTCCGCCGACCTGAATGGCCACGTACTGCTTCTCGGTCTCGGGGTCGTACCAGCTCATGGGGCTGCCGGAGATCGCCGTGTCACCGGTGGAGTACTCCCAGAGGCGGTCGCCGGTCTCGCCGTCCCAGGCGATGACGTCGCCGTTCTGGGTCCCGCTGAACACGACGCCGGTCTCGGTGGTCAGCATTCCGCCCCAGATGTAGGCGTCGCTGTCGATCCAGTCGCGCCAGGCCAGCTGCCCGGTCTCCGGATCGACGGCGCCGACGCAGCTGATGTGGTCGTTGTACCCCTCCGGGGGCTGGTCGATCTCGTCCTCAAGGATGCCGCCCCAGTACTTCTTGCCCTCCTCGTACTCCTCGAAGCGCCACCAGGCCTCCTGGGGCGAGTTGTTCATCTTGAAGTACACGAGGCCGGTCTCCGGGTTGTACGCGGGCGGCTGCCAGTCGTTCCCGCCCATCGCGCCGGGCATGAACGGCATCCGGCGACCCTCGTCGATGTGCGGGATCATCCGGAACATGTTCAGCTGCTGGACGCCCGGTTCGGTCCGGTTGAGGAGCTTCCCGTTATCCGCCTCCACCGTGTACGACCAGGCGGTCTTCCCGATCGAGACGACGACGTCGTCCTCGAAGTCGCGGTGCTCGACCTCGAAGTCGCGGATGAGCACCCGCGGCGCCGCGGAGTCGTAGTCCCACACGTCGTGGGGGGACTCCTGGTGGAACCACTCCCGCTCGCCGGTCTGCATGTCGAGACAGAGCGTTCCCGCGCTGTTCCGGTTCGGTCCCGGTCGGACGGAGCCGTCGAAGTCCGGACCGGGGTTTCCGACCGGCATGTACAGCTTCTCGTTTTCCGTGTCGATCGTCGCCGTCATCCAGTTCGTCGCGCACGACTGCTCGATGCTGTCGCCGACCCACTCCTCGTCGGGCGACGTCCACGTGCGCCACACCTCGTCGCCGGTCTCGGCGTCGAGCGCCATGTGGAAGCCGCGGACGCCGTACTCGCCGCCGGCGCTCCCGGTGAACACCTTGCCGTCGTACACCACCGGCGCCCACGTCGCGGAGTACCCGGACTCGTGGTCGGCCGTGCTCGTGTACCACTCTTCTTCGCCGGTGTAGCGGTTGAGCGCGACGACGCCCGAGTCGAGCGTCGTCATGTACACCTTGTCACCGAGGACCGCCACGCCGCGGTTGTTGTCGTCACAGCAGAGGACGACGTCCGACGGCACCGCGTACGTGTAGCTCCACAGTACGTCGCCCGACCGCGTGTCGATCGCCTTGACGTGGTTCGGCCCGTTCGACTGGTACATCACCGGCGGGTCGCCGGGGATCACGAGCGGCGTGCCCTCCATGCTGGACTCCGCGCCGACGTGGAGCTCGTACTCGAGTTCGAGGTCGCCGACGTTTTCGGGCGTGATCACGTCCGCGGTGGTACAGCGGTGCTGTTCGTAGTTCCCGCCGTACGTGAGCCACGACTCCGGATCGTCTGCCGAGTCGATGATGTCCTGCTCGGTGATGTCCCTGCGCGGGATGCGATCGGTGTCGTGCTGGTGGGTAACGGACTCCTCGGGCGATCCGAGCACTCGATACCCCTGATCGGTCTCGCGTACGACTGTGTCCTGTGCGGCCTTGACTGCTCTGTCTTCCTCTATTGCCATTGTTGAATCCTCCTAGCGTGCCGGACTCGGAGCGCGCATCTCCTCCGTGATCCAGTACACGTCCTTGCAGATCTCTTCTTGATTGACGATCGCGATCGCGGCACCGCCGGTCAGCGCGGCTGCCAGCTGGGAGTCGCTCATCGATCCGTCCTCTGCGATGTCGAGCGCGGCCTGCGAGATCAGATACACGCCGGCGAGCATCGCTTTGATGTCCCAGTAGCCGTCGTCGAGGATCTCCTCGGTGACGAGCACCTCCTTCTGCCAGAGGTGGACGTCCATGGAGTTGATCCACAGCAACACCCCGCCCATCGCGCGCTTGTGGAGCGGCGGGACGTGTTCGACGTCGAACTCCACTTCGCTGGGGATCTCTTTCGTCGGGACCCACCGGGCGAGGCGAGTGTTGTTGTTCACGACGTTCATCACGAGCACGGTCTTTTCCCGCTCGTCGAATCCGAGGTCGCCGAGCTCCTCGCTCAGCGCGTCGAGCTGGATCAGCTCGTGGGCCGTTCGCTCGATGTGTTCCGGCGTGAACCGCGGGAGCCGGTCTTCGACGCTCTCGAAGAATCCGGCCTCGACGAGGTGGTCGTAGAGGCGCCACGCAGGCTGGACGACCTCACGATACAGGACCTCCGGCTCCTCCTCGCCGTCCGGAATTCCCGCGTCACGGACCTCGCGGAGGCGAGCGATCTGCGCTTCGAACGCCGCGAGTTCCGACGCGAGCAGTTCGGCGTCGAGCTCCCCCGACAGGTCGTCGCGGATCGCCTCTCCCATCGACGCGAACTCCGGATCCGTCTCCGTCTCGACTGTTCTCCTGAGCTCCGACAACGTTGGTCTCTCGCCGACATCCGACCGACTGACGCCGAGTGCGTCCGCGAGCCCGTCTCGGCCGTCGATCGTGATCTGTGGTCTCGTCATTGTAGTATCGTGGTGCGGAGACACCCTTGCACCTGCAACAGTGTGTGTCTCGTTGATCCATATAATAATTATTATAATTTTGTGATATGTTCTGCGTCGACGCCACGACCTTCGGCTGATCTGGTCGGATCGACCGTCAGGAGATCCGATCGAGTTTGTCGGCTCGTTTCGGAACGCTGTCGTGTGGGTGCGGCCGCTGACTGTATCGACCCCCGACGGCTGCGCGCCGTGTCGTGCCGCTCGCGCCGACCGCGACGGAGCCGGATGGATTCCGGGAGCCACGTCCTACGCCTCGCGCCCGACGCCGTCGGGACGGATGTAACCACTTCTGTGATCGAGCTGCCCCAGCGTTCGGAAGATCGACCGTGTTATTTCATCATCCATATGTGTACTCGCCTAGAAAATCGAATTTATAATGAAAGATGACATTCTTCGATTGGTACCTGTGACCAATGATCGTGGCAACGGGACAATCGCACCACGGTCCGACAGTCCGTTACACTCATACGCCTGTAATTGTGATCATCTTTCCTCGTATAATCGTATCGGCGCACTGGAATGTGTCTGGTATCTCCCGCTCCGTCTCCTGCTGATCGCGTCTTTTTGACGATGTAGTTACACTACCGTGCTCGGTGTGACGGTGTCGTGTCCCGACGCCACGTTGACAGAATCGGTTAGCTACAGCGGTGGCTATGTCCGTCGTCGGGTCCCTCCGCCTCGACGACACCGGTCCGAGCTCACCCGCTCTCCTCGATCAGGACGACGTCGCCGGTCGCCCCGCAGGCTGGACACTCGAGGACGCCCTTCGTGCTCGTGATGCTGTCCCGTCGATGAAACGTCGCGTCGCACACTCTGCACCGCGCGTTCTTCCGGTCGTTCCGCACCCCGTCGGTCGGATTCCCCTGCACGAGGTCGGAGCCGCACACCGGACACTCGAGCGCGTTCGCACGGTTCGTCTCGGCGCGCGACCGGGGAAACCACGACCCGCAGTCCGCACAGCGCGCGTTGTGACCCGTCATGACGCGTCTTTCGTGCGGATCGCTCTTGAACGTACGGATGCGGGTCTCGACGCGATACGCCGCTCGAACCGCCCGCCGATATCTGCGCCGTCGGGGACGTCGATCCCGTGGTCGACGCGGCGTCCCACGGTTTCATTACGCCCCCCGCCGTCGTCACCGACGAGACACACCATGTCAACGGACCACGACCGAACGCCGGAAGCGACCCTCCGCGTCGCGTCGGCGCGAGGGGACGCGAGCGCCGACGACGGCGGGGTGCGGATCGGACCGGACGCCATGGAATCTCTCGGGCTGAACCCGGGCGACGTCGTCGTGCTGGAGGGTCCCAGGGGATCGGTCGCCGCGCGGGCGTGGCCCGCCGACCCCGAGGACGACGGGGCGGTCCGGGTGACCCACTGGGCGCGACAGTCCCTCGGCGCCGGCGTCGACGACACCGTCACGGCCGGGCCCGCGGTCGCACGCGACGCCGACGGCGCGGTCCTCGCCCTTCCGGACGCCGTCGACGTCGACGACGCGCTCGGGCTCTCCTTCCGGGACGCGCTCGTCGGCCGCGTCCTGTCGCCCGGCCAGGTCGTCCCGGTCGCGCTCGGGCTCGGGTCCGTCCCCGGCGCGCCCGAGCAGACGGTGCCCGTGAAGGTCGTGGAGACGAGCCCGTCCGGACCGGTCGTCGTGCGGGAGGGGACGCGGCTGACGGTGTCCGAGGAGCCCGCGACGGACGTCGAGCTCCCGTCGGCGGTCCCGGAGGGACACGCGACGTACGACGACGTCGGCGGGCTCGACGAAGCCGTGCGCCGACTGCGGGAGACGGTCGAACTGCCGATGCGGAATCCGTCGCTGTTCCGGCGGCTCGGCGCGAACCCGCCGACCGGGGTGTTGTTGCACGGGCCGTCCGGCGCGGGGAAGACGCTGCTCGCGAACGCGGTTGCGAACGAACTGGACGTCGACGTCGTGCGGATCCGCGCCCCGGAGGTGACCTCGGCGCACCGGGGCGAGAGCGAGGAACGCCTCCGTGACGCCTTCTCGCAGGCGGCGGCCGAGGCGCCGTCGCTCCTGATCCTCGACGAACTCGACGCCGTCGCCGGCGATCGAGCTCGCGGCGGAGAGGGGGACGGTCGCCTGGTCGGTCAGCTCCTCTCGCTGCTCGACGGCCTGGACGAGGACGACCCCGTGATGGTGATCGGTACGGCGAACCGGGTCGACGCGATCGACCCGGCGCTCAGACGTCCGGGCCGGTTCGACCGGGAGATCGAGGTCGGCGTCCCCGATCGCGACGGCCGCGAGGAGATCCTCGACATCCACGCGAGGGGCCTCCGCGTGAGCGACGGGGTCGACCTGGGTGCCTACGCCGAGAACACCCACGGATTCGTCGGGGCTGACCTGGAGGCCCTGGTGACGGAGGCCTCGATGAACGCGATCCGCCGCGTGTGGCCCGACCTCGCCGACGACCCCGCGTCGGCGCCCCCGGAGGCCGCCGCGTCGGTCGCGGTCACCGACGAGGACTTCCGGGCGGCCCTGCGGGAGGTCGAACCCTCGGCGCTCCGGGCGGTGAGCGTCGAGGTCCCGGACGTCACCTGGGACGACGTGGGCGGGCTCACGGCCGTGAAAGAGCGGCTCCGCGAGACCGTCCAGTGGCCGCTCGAACACCCCGAGGCGTTCGCGCGCGTCGCGCTCGAACCCGACCGCGGGATCCTCCTGTACGGTCCGCCCGGGACGGGCAAGACGCTGCTCGCGAAGGCGGTCGCCAACGAGAGCGAGTCGAACTTCGTCTCGGTGAAGGGGCCGGAACTGCTGGACAAGTACGTCGGCGAGTCCGAGAAGGGCGTCCGCGAGGTGTTCTCGAAGGCCAGACAGAACGCCCCGACGGTCGTCTTCTTCGACGAGATCGACTCGATCGCGGCCGAGCGGGGCGGCTCGACCGACGCGAGCGTCGGCGAGCGCGTCGTCTCGCAGCTCCTCACCGAGCTCGACGGGCTAGAGGAGATGGAGGACGTCGTCGTCGTCGCCACGACCAACCGGAAGGACCTGATCGACGACGCCCTGTTGCGCGCCGGCCGAATCGAGCGACACCTCCGCGTCCCCCGGCCGGACGCGGCGGCACGGCGGGAGATCTTCGCGGTCCACTGTCGCGATCGGCCCCTGGCCGACGACGTCGACGTCGACGCCCTCGTCGACCGAACCGAGGGATACGTCGGCGCCGACATCGAGGCGGTCTGTCGCGAGGCCGCGGCCGCGGCCGTCCGGGAGTACGTCCGCGACGACGACCGCGCGGTCGACGACATCCGGATCGCCGAAGATCACTTCGAGCGGGCGCTCCGCGAGGTCACGCCGAGCGAGGACGAGGACGCCGCGTCGTCGAGCGGCGAGTCGGACCCCCTCGGTGACCTCCTCGACGCCGTCGGCGGTGACCCGAACCCCCCCGAGGACGCGGCGAAGGGAACGAGCGACGGGTCGGAGTCGCACCGCGGCGACGATTCGGATCGTGACGACGAACCGTCGCCGGACCGCCCGGACGAGGGCAGCTGAGCGCGGTTCCTCGCGATCGGATCGCCGAGACTCCCGTGTCGCGACCCGCCGAGGCCGACGGCTCTCTGTCCACTAATAAAGGATTATTGAAAACCATTATATACAAACGCTCATATACAGACAAACGACATGATCCGAAACAGGCGAGCAGTTCTCGCCACGCTCGGAGCGGCGGCGGTGTCGGGGTGTACCGGTCGCCTCCGCGGCGAGGCCGACGGAGGCGACGGCGGCGGTGAGAACGGAGACGACGATGGCGGCGAGAACGGGGACGACGGCGACAGCGACGGCAGCGACGGCAGCGACGGCGACGACGGCAGCGACGGGGAGTCTCTCGCCGTCGAGAGTCCGACGCTGCTGCTCAACTGGCGCATAAGCGGTCTGCACGCGCCGTACTTCGCCGCCCAGTCGCAGGGGTTCTACGAGGAGGAGGGGTTCGAGTCGGTCACGATCGAGAGCGGCGAGGGGTCCGACTTCGCGGCCCAGCAGGTCGCGCTCGGAAACACCGAGTTCGGCGTCTCCAGTAGCGACCAGATCCTCGGCGTCAACGATGGCGGGCTCTCCGCGCAGGCCGTCGGCATCGTGATGCAGCGGAGCCCGGTCGTCGTCTTCACGTCGCGCGAGCAGTTCGGCGAGGAGCTGACGGACCCGTCACAGCTGGCGGGCGCGACGGTCGGGAGCGGTCCCGGGATGGTCCGCCAGATGATGCGCGGGTACTTCGACGCCACCGACGTCAGCGACGTCGAGTACGTCGACAGCGGCTTCGACACCGTCCAACAGCTCCTCTCCGGGGAGATCGACGCCGCGGGCGGCGTCTTCGGCGACGTCGTCGACGCGCGCCACCAGGACGCCGAGATCGACGTGCTGTCGGTGCACGACGCCGTTCCGTCGTACGGTCACCTGATCACGGTCGGGGAGTCGTTCGCCGAGGAGAACTCCGAGACCGTGGCCGCGTTCCTCCGGGCGACCGCCCGCGGGGCGGTGTGGGCCGATCAGAACCCGGAGGGTGCGATCGACGCGCTCGTCGACGCGCAGGGCGAACTGGAGGAGGTCCGGGAGAACCAGCGCGACAAGTGGGACCTGATGCGCTCCGAGTACGTGCTCTCCGACGCGGTCCGCGAAGAGGGGTGGGGGTGGAGCGAGTCGGAGCCGTGGCAGCAGACCTACGAGACGCTGGACGCCGGGGACTTCTTCGACGAGCCGGTCGATCCCGACGCGGTCTGGACGAACGACCACCTGGACACCGACGACGAGCACGTCGGGGACTTCGCCGACCTCGTCGACCAGTGACCCGCTCCGAGACACCCCCCGCGGCCGGGCGGGTGACGCGGACCGGTCCCGGCAGGGAGGTGCCGTGAGCGATGGCCGAGCCGGAGCCCCAGCGCTCGCGCGAGTCGCGGACGCCCGCGGTCGGTGCGAACTGGAGGCGTCGAGAGGGCTGGACGACGGGCCGCCTCCTCGCGGCGACGAGACGCGCTCGCCCGCCGCTGCTACTGTTCGTCGCGCTCGTCCTCGCCTGGCACGGAGCCGTCGTCGCGTTCGCGGTCCCCGAGATCCTCGTCCCGACGCCCGTCGCGGTGGCGGACGCGCTCGTCGCCGGCGGCGCGACGCTCATCGGCGACGCCGCCGTGACGGGAGCGACCGCGGCCGCGGGCCTGCTGGCCGGCTGTGCCGTCGGTGCCGTTCTGGCGTTCGCCATGACCTACTCTCGGACGGCGGCCCGGATCGCGTTACCGTACGTCGTCGCGCTCCGCATCGCGCCGCTGATCGCGGTCGCCCCGCTCGTCTTCCTCTGGTTCGGCCGGGGGATCCCCGCCCGCGCGGCGCTGGTCGCGACGCTCGCGCTGTTCCCGATGACCGTCGCGACGCTGGACGGGCTCCGGTCGACGCCCGAGCGCTACCTCGCGCTCGCGCGCTCCGTCGACGCGTCGAGGCCGGCCGTCTTCCTCCGGGTGCGCGTCCCGGCGGCCGCACCGAGCGTGTTCGCCGGCCTCAAGCTCGCGGCGACGCTGTCGATCGTCGGCGCCGTGGTCGCCGAGTTCGTCACGCTCCGAGCGGGTATCGGCTACCGGGTGTTCGTCACCGCAGAGCGCCTCCAGACCGCGGAGACGTACGCCGCGCTGGTCACGCTGTCGGCGCTCGGCGTCGCCTTCTACCTCGTCCCCGTCCTCCTCGAGCGCGCGGTCTGGGCCGAGTGAGTCCGACTCGGACCCCTTCGGGGCCCGTCTCGAACCGATCAGGCGTCGGTGGCGCTCGGCTCCCAGCCGACCCGGCGCTGTGTGAGGACGATCAGGCCGTACAGCGAGAGCCCGAGCGCGACGAGCACCGCCAGGGCGGCGAGCATGAGGTCCACCTGAACGTTCTCCGAGGCGAGGAGGATGAGGTACCCGAGCCCGCTGTCGGCGACGATCCACTCGGCGACCACGGCGCCGATGACCGCGAGCGTTACCGACTGCTTGAGCCCGGCGAACAGGTCCGGGACGGCGTACGGCAGTTCGAGCCGCAGGAACGCGTCCAGCGAACCGGCGTCGACCGAGCGGAGCAGGTCCCGCTGTTCGTCCGGAACGCGGTCGAATCCCGCCGCCGTGCTCAACACCATCGGGAAAAACGCGATGAGCCCGATGAAGACGACCGCGGTCGTCGTGCCGGTCCCGACGTATATCAGCAGCAGCGGCGCGATCGCGATCTTCGGGAGCACCCGCACGGTGACCAGGTAGGGGTAGACCGCGCGTCGGAGCCACGGGAGGTGCGCGATCAGTGCGGCGAGGACGAATCCGATCGCGATCCCGACGGTGCCGCCGATGGCGACCTTCTCAGCGGTCGCGACGGCGTTCCGGACGAACAGCCCCGGGTTGCCTGCGATCACCGCGGCGACGGCGTCCGGCGGGGGGAGGAGGTACGAGGGGACGTCGAACGCGGCGACGATCGCCCACCACGCGGCGGTCGCCGCCGCGAGTCCGACGAGCGGGAGGGCCACGTCGGCGGCCGTCACCGAGGACCCAGACCCCCGAACGCGTCCGTTCATTGCTCCGTGAGCGTCCTGCCGACGGTCGACGACCTCGAGCGAGCGTCGTGTAACACGCCGCGGACCGCGGCGACCTGCTCCTGGAACGCGTCGCCGCTGTACACCTCGTCGGTCCGCGGTCGCGGCAGGTCGACGTCGAACGTCTCGACGATCCGGCCGGGATCGCTCTCCATGACGACGCAGCGGTCGGCTAGGAAGACGGCCTCCGGGACGCTGTGGGTGACGAACACCACCGTCTTCCGCTCCGCGCGCCAGAGCTCCCGAATCTCGACGCCCAGCCGCTCCCGCGTTATCTCGTCGAGCTCGCCGAACGGCTCGTCCATGAGAAGGATGTCCGCCCCGAGGTGGACCGCCCGCGCGATCGCGACCCGCTGTTTCATCCCCCCCGAGAGCGCCGCCGGACGGGCGTCCTCGAACCCCTCCAGACCGACCTCGCGGAGGAGCCGCCTCGCTCCCTCCCTGTCGCCCGGCTTTCCGGCCATCTCCCGGAGGAACGCGACGTTGTCGACGGCCGACTTCCACGGCAGCAACGTGTGCTGTTGGAACACGTACCCGAGGTCAGCGTTCGCCCGCGCCGCGTCCGGACTCCGTCCGTTCACGCGGACGCGCCCCGCGGTCGGGTCCTGGAGGCCGCCGACGGTCCGCAAGAGCGTGGTCTTTCCGCAGCCGGACGGCCCGACCACCGTGAGGAACTCCCCGTCCTCGACCGTCAGGTCGACGTCTCGAACCGCCAGTACGTCGTCGAACCGGACGGTCACGCCGTCGAGCTCGATCACCGCGCTTCCCCCAGCAGGTCGCCCTGCTCCAGCGCGGCCGCTAGGCGGTCCCAGGTCGCCGGCGCGTGCCAGCCCCACCCCTCCTCCCGGACGGCGTCGCCCACGCCGATCGACTCGGCCGCGCGTGCGAAGCGCTCTCTCACGGCGCTCGCGGCCTCGTCGGTCTCTTCGGCTACCGACGCGGCCGCCGGGTCGGGGTCGGTCCGCGCGGTCGCCCAGCCCGCCGCCGTCCCCGCGAGGAACCGCCGCCAGGCGTCGGCCGTCTGTTCGAACTCCGCTCCCGACCCCACGAGCGTGAGCCCGTAGATCGGGAAGTGGTCGCCGATCGGGAGGACGTCGACCGTCCAGCCGTCCGCCTCCAGCTCGAGCGGGTCGGCAAACGACCCCGTCGCCACGTCGGCGTCGCCGGCGATAAGCGCGTCGCGCTCCTCGCCGTCGGCGTCGACGAGGTCGATCTCGTCGAGCAGATCGGCCTGCGAGAGGAACAGCCGCGCGAGCAGACACGTCTCGGAGCCAGTCGTCGTGAGGATCCGGCGTCCGCGAAGCTGGTCCGCGCTCTCGAACGGCTCGCGGAACCGATCGCGAAGCGCGTACAGCACGGTCGCGGTCCGCTGGTGGAGCACGGCGAGGGGAACGACCGGGCGGTCCGCGGCCAGCGCTCGGACGACCGATCCGGCCCCCACGAGCCCGATGTCCGCGTCCCCGTCGAGCACGGCCTCGAGCGCCCGGTGCGAGCCGCGGTGGTAGGTGACGGTCACGTCGAGCCCTCGACGCTCGTAGGCTCCCGCGTCGACGGCGGCGTACAGCGGGAGGTGGAGCGCGTTGGGGCGCCAGTTGAGGCCGACGGCGATCTCCCGGGGGTCATCGGGCGTCGATCTGTCCGCCGTTCCGCCCGTCGATCCGCCTCTCGGCCTGCCCGTCGCGTCCCTCTCGTCGGTCGATTTCCGGGCGGTGTCCGCGACCGCGGCCGCCCGTTCGAGGAGCGCGGTCGCGTGGGTGCGGTACACTCGGTCGACGGTCTCGCGGCGGTCGAGCGCGGGGTGCCACGCGTTCGGCGGTCGACCGCCTCCGGACGACTCGACGGTCGTCCGCTCGACGAGGTCTCGCGCCTCGAGCCTCGAGAGGGCGTCGTCGACGGCCTTTCCGTTCAGCCCCGTCCCGATGCGGATCGCCATCGACGTCGCGAGCGACCGCTCGATCCGGTCGTGGTCGCGGCGCAAGAGGAGGTACGCGAGCACCCGTGCCGCGTCTCGGCCGAGCCCCGCCGCGAGCCGGTCGACGAGCGCGCGGTCGTCGTCGTCGAGCACCCAGTGTTCAACCGTGTCCATCGTTCACGTATGCGTCGAACCGAGATAAAAATGCTCGCCTCGACGACGGACGGAGAATCGAGCCGTCGGCGCATTGTCCACAGACCCGCGCGCGTCCGGTCAGCCACCGGTCGGTGCGCGTCCGATCAGCCGCCGATCGGCACGCCGCCGAAGACGAGGATCGCGATCACCCAGTAGACGACGTAGAGCCCGCCGAGGAGGATCCCGTGCCAGCGCTTGAACTCCCCGGTGTAGAGGAAGTACGCCGCCAGCGTCGTGACGAGGATCACCGAGGGGAGGTGGAACGTCAGCACGGACCGGGAGATCGTGAGGTCGCTGAGCAGCATGATGACGCCGACGTTGCCGGTCACCGAGAAGAGGACGCTTCCGATGACGTTCCCCACGCCGATCTCGGGGACGCCCCGTCGAACCGGCTCGATCGTGAGCATGATGTCCTCGAACGTCAGTATCACCGTGAGTACGGTGGCGCCGAAGACGGTCTGTTCGAGCCCGAAGCCCTCCACGACGACCTCGGAGCCGGCCTCCAGCAGCATCGACGCGAACACGATCCCGGCCAGCGCGATGACGGCGAGCACCATCCACGGCCACCCCGACGCGGACCGGCCGCCGACGAGCCGGTCCTCCGGGATCTCCGAGAGCGACTGCGGCGCGGCGACCCCGCCGTCGGCCCGGAGCGACTCGCCGAGTTCGGTGTTGCGAAACACCGGCGTGTCGCGCTGGCGCTCGCGGACGATGATGTAGCCGAACGTCAGGACGAACGTCCCGAGAAGCAAGAGCCCGTGGATGGCCGTCAGGGTTCCCGCGAACACGAACGGGATGAGCAGCAGCGGTCCCAGCGCGAAGAGCACGATGTAGTCGGTCGGGAGGTCAACCGGGAACGGTCTGATGATTCCGGCGAGCGCGAGGGTGACGCCCACGATGGCCAGCCCGGTGCCGAGCGCCGTCCCCAGCGCGGCCCCCTCGAGGTCGCCCGCGGACAACGCGAGCGCGAGGATCGTGTCGTCGAACTCGATCCCCGTGAAGAGGATCGCGAGCGTGAACAGCGAGACCCGCAGCCCCAGCGCCGCCCGGGTAAGGTAGCTTATCAGCTTCTCGGCGCAGGCGGTCAGGAGGACGGCGCCGACGACGAGCACGAGCACGGCGCCGGCCAGTCCGAGACTCTCGACGAATCCCTCGATCTGTCCCTCGATGCCCCCTTCACCTGACTCCGCGCCTCCGCCGCCCTCCTGCGCGGCCACGGGAGCGACCGTGAACGATACCAGCACCACGACGACGAACAACGCGGCGACCAGTCGAGCGACCTTCATGGCCGTCGACACGTCAACCACCGTTATTAACGTACGGAGCTGTGTATCGAGTTCCGTTGAACTCCTGTACACGCACGTTCGCACCGGCTGTGTGCACCTGTGTATTGTCTAAGCATCATAAACAATAGTATCATATATTTCTGATGTATTTGGAATCAGTTGCCGCGATCGGACTCTCTGACGCCCCGTCACACGGAGTCGCACCGACAGCGACGGACGGGCAACGACGTGCCGTCCCGGTCGACCGTCTCCGGTCTCGCTCGCGGGCTCCGTCGTCGGTGTCCGTCGATCGGCGTCGAGTGGGTACCGTCGTCCTTTCGGGTGTCGACAGAGGCGGTTCGACCGATTCATTTCGCACGACTGCAATCGGATCCGCTCGCTCGGATCGAGATCCCCATTCGGCCCACCCGTCGCGTCGGCGGTCGATCGACCGCGAGAGCGACGCTGGTGAGATCGGCGGTCGAGACGTCCTAACACACATAATTATTCTCGTATAATTACAGCAAATACACAACCATATGATACATTGGCCAGCGCCCGGCGGGACCGACTCACAGCGGTCGAGCACCTCGTGCATGAACTCCGCCGTCGAACTGTCCGACTCGCTCGCGGCTCGCGCCGTCCGCGCAAACACCCCACAATTCTTATTACTCGTCTTTGGTGAGGTAGGCGCATGGACAGGCCGAAAACGAGCTCGGTGCGGGCGACGGGGACCTCGATGCGGATACTGACGGCCATCGCCGACCGCGAGGAGGCGGTCTCGATTGCGGAACTGGTCGACCGCCTGGAGTTGGCCAAGAGCACGGTGTACAAACACCTGATCACGCTCGAGGAGCACGGGATCGTAGTCAAGAACGGAGGCGGCTACCGGCTCGGTCTCCGGTGTCTGGAGTTCGGCGGGATCGCCCGACAGTACGACGGGGTCTACGACGTCGCGAAGCCGGAGGTGCGGAAGCTGGCGGCGGAGACCGGCGAACTGGCGAACCTGCTCTTCGAGGAGCAGGGGCTCGGCATCTACGTGTACACCGCCCGCGGCGAGCGGGCGATCGACTTCGACGTCCACGCGGGACGGCGCGTCTACCTCCACACGACGGCGCTCGGCAAGGCGCTTCTCGCGAGCCTCTCGGACGACCGCGTCGACGAGATCATCGACCGGCACGGGCTACCGGCGGAGACGGACGAGACGATCACGACTCGGTCGGCCCTGTTCGAAGAGCTCGACCGGATTCGCGAGGAGGGGTTCGCGTACAACGAAGAGGAGCGGCTGGGCGGGATCGGGTGCGTCGGAACGCCGCTGGAGACCGGCGAGCGTCGGAACGCGGCGATCAGTATCATGACGCCGATCAGTCGTTTACAGCCCGAGGACGAGCGCCGCGCGTACACGGAGAGCCTCCACCAGACGGCGAACGTTATCGAGGTCAACCTCGCCCACGGCCGACCGTGAGTCCGCACGAATCACAATTACAATCGTAGTAATGTAATGAGCTGGCCGGACGTGCTCGACTGCGACCGGCGTGATGGTTCGTCGGTCGAACGAGCTCGAATCCAGTTCGCATATACGAAACGAAATTGCTCGCTCGGACGAGACGTACCCGCGTCGCGACCGGCTCTCACCGAGCAGATCTGCCGGATACTGACATCCGACCGGTACTACCGCTCGAAACGGACGCTCCAGACGGGTTTTCACGCGATTTCCGAACGTTCCAACGGCGTCGCCCCCGCGCCACGCCCGCGACCGACGGCCCGACGTTCGCAATTACGAAACGCATTGGGTTCGTTCGAGGACGGCTACGCGACGCGGTTCCGGAGCGGGTCGGCCGCCTGGTACCGCTCGACGTTCTCCGTCACGAGCTCGGCGATGTCGAGGTGGTAGCGGTTGGTGGCAGACCCCTTGTGCGGCGAGATGATCACGTCCTCGAAGTCCCAGAGCGGCGAGTCGTCTGGAAGCGGCTCCGTCTCGAACACGTCCAGGCCCGCGCCGGCGATCGCGTCGGTTTCGAGCGCCCGGACGAGCGCGGCTTCGTCGACCAGCGGACCGCGAGCGACGTTTATCAGGTACGCGTCCTCGCGCATCGCCTCGAACTCCGGTTCGCCGATCAGTCCCTCGGTCTCCGGGGTGTGCGGGAGCGCGAGCGCGACGAAGCGCGCGTCGCCGATGGCGTCGCGGAGGTTCGACGGATCGAAGATCTCGGACACGCCAGGAACCGGCTCGTCGGACCGCCGTATCCCGACCACGTCCATCCCGAGCGCGTCGGCGCGCTCGGCGATCCCGCGGCCGATCGTCCCGAGGCCGACGACGCAGATCCGCTCGTTCTCCACGGTGAACGGCCGATCGTACTCCGGCGTGTACCAGTTCCGCTCGTTCTGGTTGTCGCGGTACACGTGGTGGAGTCGCGCGAACGACACCATGTACCCGATCGCGACTTCGCTGACGGTGGTGTCGTGGATACCGGTGCTGTTCGTGAGCGGGACGCCGGCCGACTCGTACGCCGCCGTGTCGAACTCGTCGTAGCCGGCGCGGATGCAGTGGACCCAGCCCGCGTCGAGGAACTCCGGCCGCGGGACGTACGTGGCCACGGCATCGGTCTCGTCGTACGTTTCTCCGTCGCCGACCAGGTCGACCGGGACGTCGAGGTCGTCGAACGCCTCGACGAACGCCTCGGGCGGAATGACGTTCTCGACGGATTCGTGGACGTACAAGTGATCGAGTCGTGCTCGCTCGGACATGCTCGGACCGTCGTCGCAGTGGATTATCAGTCCTTCGGGAGCCGGCAAAAGACGGCGCCCGCGATCCGACCGGCCGGTCGAATCGCGCCTCGCGACGAGCACGAGAGCCACCGTTCGACCACTACAGATACCTTTATCTCCCCCGCCGATCAGACTCGATAGTATCCGCACGAGTCAACTAGCGATGAATGTAACAGAAGCAATTGCGCACGCGCTGAAAGCAGAGGGTGTAGAGTACGTCTTCGGGTTCCCGAGCAACCCGCTGTTCGACACGGGCGCCGCCGAGGACGCCGGCCTCCGAACGATCATCACCCGCCAGGAGCGCACGGCGGTCCACATGGCGGACGCGATCGGTCGGCTCACGTCGGGCGACGAGGTCGTCGCGTTCGCCTGCCAGCACGGCCCGGGAACGGAGAACTCCATCGGCGCCGTCGCGCAGGCGTACGGCGAGTCCGCGCCGCTGGTGGCGATCCCGGCGGGCTACGACCGCGCGAAGACCGACGTCGATCCGAAGTTCAACTCGCTCATCGCCTACCAGAGCGTGAGCAAGACCTGCGAGCAGCTCACGGACCCCGACGCGGTCGGGGAGACGTTCCGCCGCGCGTTCACCGCGGCGCGCAACGGCCGTCCCCGTCCCGCCGTCGTCGAGGTTCCGAAGGACGTCTTCTGGGAGGACGCGCCCGAGGACTTCGAGTACACCCCGTCGAGCGCCAACCGCGCCGGCGTGGACCCCGACGCCGTCCCAGCGGTCGCGGACGCGCTCGTCGACGCGGAGAACCCGGTCATCTTCGCGGGGCAGGGCGTTCACTACGCCAAGGCCTGGGACGAGCTGAAGGAGCTCGCCGAGACCCTCGAAGCGCCCGTCGCGACGAGCCTGAACGCGAAGAGCGCGTTCCCCGAGAGCCACCCGCTCTCGCTGGGCGCCGGCAGCAAGAGCGAGCCCGGACAGCTCGCCCACTTCCTCCGCGAGTGCGACGTCCTCTTCGGCGTCGGCTGCAGCTTCACGGAGACCGCGTACGGGATCACGGTGCCGGAGGGGAAGACCGTCATCCACTCGACGCTCGACCCCACCGACATCGACAAGGACGTCGACTCGGAGCTGGCGCTCGTGGGCGACGCGCAGATCGTCCTCGACGCGGTCGTCGACGCCGTGGACGAGCGCGTGGACGACGACCGCGGTCGGTTCGACGACGTCGCCGACGAGATAGCGTCGGTCAAGTCCGACTGGCTCGCCGAGTGGGAGCCGAAGCTCACCTCCGACGAGACCCCGATCAACCCCTACCGGGTGATCCACGAGATCACGAACGTCGTCGACCCCGAGGAGACGATCATCACGGCCGACGCCGGGAACCCGCGGGACTTCCTTGCGCCGTTCTACGAGACCGACGAACCCCTCTCGTACATCGGCTGGGGGAAGACGACGCAGCTCGGCTACGGGCTCGGACTCGCGCTCGGCGCGAAGGTCCGCTTCCCCGAGAAGCTCTGTATCAACATCATGGGCGACGGCGCCATCGGGATGACCGGGCTCGACTTCGAGACGGCGGCCCGCGAGGACGCCCCGATCCTCACGATCCACCTGAACAACTACGAGATGGCGTCGTACGACACGCCGTTCAGCGGTGACTTCGCCGACGTCGGCGAGGCGCTCGGCGGCTACGGGGAGCGCGTCGAGGACCCCGACGAGGTCGCGCCCGCGCTCGAGCGCGCCATCGAGAAGACCGAGGAGGGGACGCCGGCGCTCCTGGAGTTCATCACCTCCAAGGAGACCGAACTCTCCCGTCCCGACCTCGACTGAGATCGGGCGACCTCCGACGCCGACCCGCCTGCTCGCGGCGACCGCCGTCGACGCGCCCTCTCGTCCAGACCCGTTCAGACGCCCGAGCCGCTCCGAGCCCGCACCTCTCCCGAGCTCGTGCTCGTCCGATCCCGTACACTCGTATTTTCGCCTGTTCGGCCGACGAAGGGACGCTCCGACGCGCGACGGTGCGCGCCGACGTCAGCCCGACCCGCGATCCCGGCGAGGGCGGGGGCTTCCCCATAAATATATATGCGGCTCGGACGATCTGCCGCCATGACGCTCGAAGACGATTCCTTGGAGTACCACCGGTCCGATCCCCCCGGAAAGATCGAGATTGCGACGACGAAACCGACGAACACTCAGCGCGACCTCTCGCTCGCGTACTCGCCCGGCGTGGCCGGGCCGTGTCGCGAGATCGCCGAGGACCCCGAGAAGGCGTACGACTACACGGCGAAGGGGAACCTGGTGGGGGTCGTCTCGAACGGGTCGGCGGTGCTGGGACTCGGGGACATCGGCGCGACGGCGTCAAAGCCCGTCATGGAGGGGAAGGGAGTGCTGTTCAAGCGGTTCGCCGACATCGACGTCTTCGACATCGAACTCGACATCTCGGACACCGACCCGTTCTGTGAGGCGGTCGCCGCGATGGAGCCGACGTTCGGCGGGATCAACCTCGAGGACATCAAGGCCCCCGAGTGCTTCGAGATCGAGGAGCGCCTTCAGGAGAAGATGGACATTCCCGTGTTCCACGACGACCAGCACGGCACCGCCATCATCAACGGGTCCGGACTGATCAACGCCGCCGAAATCGTCGGGAAGGACCTCGGCGACCTGGAGATCGTCTTCTCGGGCGCGGGCGCGTCGGCGCTGGCGACCGCTCGCTTCTACGTCTCGCTCGGCGTCGACCCCGACAACATCGTGCTGTGCGACTCGACAGGGATCGTCACCGAGGCGCGCGCGGAGTCGGGAGACATCAACGAGTACAAACGGGAGTTCGCGCGGGACGTCGAGGGCGGCGACCTCGCCGACGCGATGGAGGGCGCGGACGTGCTCGTCGGCCTCTCGGCCGGCGGGATCGTCTCACCGGAGATGGTGCGGTCGATGAACGACGATCCGATCATCTTCGCGATGGCGAACCCGACCCCGGAGATCGGCTACGAGGAGGGGAAGAACGCCCGCGACGACACGGTGATCATGGCGACAGGTCGGTCGGACTACCCCAACCAGGTGAACAATGTGCTCGGCTTCCCGTTCATCTTCCGCGGCGCGCTCGACGTGCGGGCCTCGGAGATCAACGAGGAGATGAAGGTCGCCTGCGCGGAGGCGCTGGCGGAGCTGGCGCGCAAGGACGTCCCCGACGCGGTGTTGAAGGCGTACGGAGACGAGCCGCTCCAGTTCGGCCCGGAGTACATCCTCCCGAAGCCCGTGGACCCGCGCGTCCTGTTCGAGGTCGCGCCGGCGGTCGCGGAGGCGGCCATGGAGTCCGGCGCGGCGCGCGAGGAGATCGACCTCGAGACGTACCGCAACGACCTGGAGGCCCGCGTCGGGAAGTCCCGCGAGATGATGCGGATCATGGTCAACAAGGCCAAACAGGACCCCAAGCGCGTCGCGCTCGCCGAGGGGGAAGACGAGAAGATGATCCGCGCGGCCTACCAGCTCTCGGAGCAGGGCATCGCGGAGCCCGTGCTGCTCGGCGACGCCGACGCGATCTCGGCGACGGTCGACGAACTCGGTCTCGACTTCGAGGCGAGCGTCGTCGATCCGACGACCGGGGAGTACGAGGCGTACGCCGACCGCTTACACGAGCTCCGCAAGCGAAAGGGCGTCACGCGCAACGAGGCCGGCGACCTGATCCGAAGCAACACCGACTACCTCGGGAGCGTGATGGTCGATCAGGGCGACGCCGACGCCCTGCTGACGGGGCTGACGCACCACTACCCCTCGGCGCTCCGGCCGCCGCTGCAGGTCGTCGGGACCGCGGACGACGCCGAGTACGTCTCCGGCGTCTACATGCTGACGATCGGAAACCGGGTGGTGTTCTTCGCGGACGTCACCGTCAACCGGGAGTCGGACGCGGACGTCCTCGCGGAAACGACGCGGCACACCGCGGAACTGGCGCGTCAGTTCAACGTCGAGCCGCGCGCGGCGCTGCTGTCGTACTCCAACTTCGGGAGCGTCGAGGCCGAGGCGACGCGGGCGCCGCGTGAGGCGGCCGCGAAGCTCCGCGACGACCCGACCATCGACTTCCCGGTCGACGGGGAGATGCAGGCCGACACGGCGCTCGTCGAGGAGATGCTCACCGACACGTACGGGTTCTCGGACCTGGACGAGCCCGCCAACGTGCTCGTGTTCCCCAACCTGGAGTCTGGGAACATCGGGTACAAGCTGCTCCAGCGACTCGGCGACGCGGACGCCATCGGCCCGATGCTCGTCGGCATGGACGAGCCGGTCCACGTGCTCCAGCGGGGCGACGAGGTGAAGGACATCGTCAACCTCGCGAGCGTCGCCGTCGTCGACGCCCAGCAGCGCGAGTAGCCGCGCGTGAGCCCGTCGCGTTGAGGGCGGGGCAGCGCGGCCCCGTTTGCTCGGAGGGACCAGCCCGCTCGGACGCCTCCGACCGCTCGACTCGTTTTGACGGCCCGTCGAAGCGTGTTGGCGCGTAACATTCATGAGTGCGCCACGCCGAGTGCGTTCAACTGACTACAAATGGGATCCAAGAACACAGCACCCGATCCGTCCGTCGACCCCAGGGCGAACTACGATTACCGGAGCGAGAGCGGCGACGACTCGCGGCTCGTCTCGGACCTCGACGCCCTCGTCGACGGCGACGTGCGATTCGACGAGTACTCGAAGCAGATGTACGCGACCGACGCCAGCGCGTACGAGGTGACGCCGATCGGGGTCGTGTACCCGACGTCGACCGCCGACGTCGCCGCCGTGCTGGAGTACTGCGCCGCAGAGGAGATTCCGGCGCTCCCTCGCGGCGGCGGGACGAGCCTCGCCGGGCAGTCGGTGAACGAGGCGATTGTCTTGGACTTCACGCGGTACATGACCGGTGTCATCGACGTGGACCCGGCCGACAGACGCGTGCGGGCCCAGACGGGGATCACCCTCGGGGAGCTCAACCGCACGCTCGAGCCGCACGACCTGAAGTTCGCCCCCGACCCGTCGACCGCGGATCGGAGCGCGCTCGGCGGCGCCATCGGGAACAACACCACCGGCGCGCACTCCCTGAAGTACGGGAAGACCGACGCCTACGTGGAGGAGGTCGAGGCGGTGCTGGCCGACGGGAGCGTCGAGACGTTCGGCGAGACCGCGGTGTCGACGCTGCGCGAGGAGGCCGACCCCGACGGCGACCTCCTCGAGCGGATCTACGCCGAGATCGTTCGGATCATCGACGAGGAGTCCGACGAGATCGACGACCGGTATCCGGACCTCAAGCGGAACGTCTCGGGGTACAACCTCGACGTGTTAATCGAGGAGGCCGACGCGGGGACCGTCAACCTCGCCAAGCTCCTGGTCGGCAGCGAGGGGACGCTCGCCGTCGTCACCGAGGCCGAGGTGAGCCTCGAACCGATCCCGGAGACGAAGGGCGTGGCGCTGCTCACGTACCACGACCTGCTCGACGCGATGGAGGACGTCGGGCCGATCCTCGAACACGACGCGGCGGCGGTCGAGGTGCTCGACGGCGTCCTCGTCGAGCTGGCGCGCGACTTAGAGGATTTCAAAGACGTCATCGGACTGCTCCCCGACGAGACGGACTCGTTTCTCCTGATCGAGTTCTACGCGGACGACGACGAGGAGGCCAAACGGAAGGTCGACGACCTCCTCGACGACCGGGTCGGCGACCTGGCGTTCGACGGGATGGCCGCGTACGACGAGGAGACCCAGAAGAAGTTCTGGAAGATGCGGAAGGCGTCGACGCCGATCCTGCTCTCGCGGACCGGCGACGAGAAGCACATCGCGTTCATCGAGGACCTCGCGATCCCGCCGGAGCACCTGCCCGAGTACACGAAGGAGTTCAAGCAGATCTTCGAGGACCACGACACGTTCGGGAGCTTCTACGCGCACGCCGGGCCGGGCTGTATGCACGTCCGACCGCTCATCAACACCAAGACGGCCGAGGGGACGGAGACGATGGTGTCCATCTCCGACGCGGCCACGGACCTGGCCGTGCGCCTCGGCGGCTCCGTTTCCGGCGAACACGGCGACGGTCGCGCTCGGACCCAGTGGAACCGGAAGCTGTACGGCGACCGCCTCTGGAACGTCTTTCGGGACCTGAAGACCGCGTTCGACCCCGACTGGCTGCTCAACCCCGGGAGCGTCTGCGGCGACCACGACATGAGCGAGCACCTCCGGTTCGGGGAGGAGTACGAATTCGACGCCGGCTTCGAACCGGCCCTGGAGTGGGACAACGAGAACGGGTTCCAGGGGATGGCCGAGCTCTGTCACGGCTGCGGCGGCTGTCGCACCAGCCAGGAGGGGACGGGCGGCGTGATGTGCCCGACCTACCGCGCCTCGCAGGAGGAGATCACCAGCACGCGCGGCCGCGCGAACCTACTCAGACAGGCGATGAGCGGCGACCTCCCCGAGGGCGAGCAGTTCGACACGGAGTTCATGCGCGAGGTTCTCGACCTCTGTGTCGGCTGTAAGGGCTGTTCGATCGACTGTCCCAGCGAGGTCGACATGGCGAAGATGAAGGTGGAGGTCGAGCACGCCCACCACGAGAAACACGGGGCGGACCTCCGGTCGAAGCTGTTCGCCAACGTCGACGCGCTCTCGAAGGTCGGGAGCGCCACCGCCCCCCTCTCGAACCTCGGCACCAAGGTCCCCGGTGCGCGCGTCGTCATGGAGAAGACGCTCGGGATCGCCCGCGAACGCTCCCTCCCGACGTTCCACCGCGAGACGTTCGTGGACTGGTGGGCGGCTCGCGGCGGGTCGACGGTGAGCGAGGCGAACGCGGAGCGGCGGGTCGTTCTCGTGCCCGACACGGTCACCAACTACAACAACCCGAAGGCCGGCAAGGCGGCGGTCAGGGTGCTCGAAGCGGCGGGCGTCCACGTGACGGTCGCCGACGAGATCACCGACAGCGGTCGCCCCGCACACTCGAAGGGGCTCCTCGGGAAGGCGCGGGAGACGGCGGCGGCCAACGTCGCCGCGCTCGCGCCGCACGTCGCCGACGGACGCGACGTCGTCGTCGTCGAGCCGTCCGACGCCGTCATGCTCCAGTCCGACTACCTCGACCTGCTGTCGTCGGACGCGGCGGCCCGCGTCGCCGGGAACGCCTACGGCGTGCTGGAGTACCTCGACGTCCACCGGCTCGACGAGGCGCTCGACGCCGACGGGGGCGCCGAGCGGCTCACGTACCACGGGCACTGCCACCAGAAGTCCGTGAAGAAGGACCACCACGCGGTCGGCGTGCTCCGGCGGACCGGGTTCCGGGTCGACCCGCTCGACACTTCCTGCTGCGGGATGGCCGGCACGTTCGGCTACGAGGCCGAGCACTACTCGATGAGCCAGGCCATCGGTTCGATGCTGTTCGACCGTATCGACGACAGCGACGGCGACGCCGTCGTCGCGCCCGGCGCGTCCTGCCGGACGCAGATCGGCGACGAGTACGAGGAGAAGCCGCCGCACCCGATCGAGAAGCTCGCCGACGCGCTGGCGTAGGGCGGGTCGACTTCGTGGGCGTCGTTCGTTATTTGACTAGTGACGAGCGACGGCGACGGTAGTAGTTCGCTGTGAGCGGTGTTGGTGGCGCGTGCCTCCGAGCGGCCGGGGGCCGCGAGGAGACCGCGCGAGGGAGTCGGTCGCCGCAGGCGACCGACGAGGCTGGGGAGGCGTGAGGTGCGGTTGCGGTGCGGTCGGGTGGGGCTTTGGAAGTGTTCGCCGCAGAGTCGCCGCTTTCGTATAGCCGAGCGGCTGGGGCTTTGGAAGTGCTCACTGGCGGTCCGCGGCCGACTGTTTACGAATAACCGAGACGAGGAAACGCGTTCGCGTATTAGTCGCCGAACGCGCCGCCGTCCCGCCACTCGTCGAGCGTCGTCTGATCGCCCGCGACCTCGGCGAACACGGACTCCGTGTGCTCGCCCAGCCGCGGCGCGGGCGACCGGATGACGTCGTCGTGCTCGGGGAAGTTGATCGGGTGTCCCGGGAGCAGGCACTCGCCCCAGTCGGGGTCGTCGTGCTCGACGACGAGGTCGCGCGCCCGCGTCTGGTCGTAGTTGACGACGTCCTCGACGTCGTTTATCGGGCCGCAGGGGAAGCCGTACTCGATGAGCCGATCGAGCCAGTACTCGGTGGACTCCGCCGCGAACTCCTCCTCGATGATCCCGACGACGGCCTCCGCGTGCTCGAACCGGTCGTCGTTCGTCGGGTACTCGGCCAGCTCCTCGCGGCCGACCAGGTCGACGAAGGCGTCCCACCGGTCGTCGCTCGGGACGCCGGTGACGAGCGCGCCGTCGGCGGTCTCGAACCGCTGGTACGGGACGAGCGTCTGGTGGGAGGTGCCCTGCGGTCCGGGCACCGACCCGTCCATCGAGTACGACGTGAGGTACTCGTTCATCAGCGTCACGATGGAGTCGAAGAGGCCGACGTCGAACTTGCCGGTAAACGCGTCGGCGTCCCCGCCCTCCGCACCGTCGGCGGCTCCACCGCCCGCGGCCCCCCGCTCGTACAGGCGCGCGAGGATCCCGATCGCGGCGAACATTCCGGTCGTGAGGTCGCCGATGGCCTGCCCGACCTTGACGGGATCGCCGCCCTCCGGGCCGGTGACGCTCATGATCCCGCCTTCCGCCTGGAGGATGAGGTCGAGCCCGGCCTGCTTCTTCCGGGGGCCGGTCTCGCCGTACCCCTTGATGCTGGCGTAGACGATCTCCGGGTTGCGGTCCGTCACGTCCTCATAGCCCACGCCGAGCTTGTCCGTGACGCCGTAGCCGAAGTTCTCGATGAAGACGTCGGCGGTCTCCAAGAGCGACAGCGCCGCCTCCGCGCCGGACTCGGACTTGAGATCCAGCGTGACGGAGCGTTTGTTCCGGTTGTTCGCCATGAAGTAGCCGGACTTGCCGTCGGGACCGACCCCCTGACTGCGGGCGGGGTCGCCGACGCCGGGACGCTCGATCTTCACCACGTCGGCGCCCATGTCGGCAAGCAGCGCGCCGCAGAAGGGGCCCGCGCGGTGGCCCGTCATCTCCACGACGCTGACGCCGGCGAGTGGTCCCCCAGTCATGCGTCGTTGAACTCGTCGACGAGCCGCTCTCGCTCGTCCGTCGCGAACTGGTCCCACCAGACCTCGGACTCGAACTCGCGGTTCTCCTCGGCGGTCTGGGCGTCGACGGCGAAGTTGAACGCGCGCTTGGAGTTTTTCACCGCCGACCGACCGGTACTCCGGATCGCGTCGACGACCTCGTCGACCGTCTCGTCGAGCTCCTCGCGGGGGACGGCGTGGTTGACGAGACCGATCCGCTCGGCCTCGTCGGCCTCGATCATGCCGGCCGTGTAGACGAGCTCCTTCGCTTTCGCCTCCCCGACGAGTTCGATCGCCCGCCACGTGGAGTTGCCGGTCGGGATCTGGCCGATGTCCGTCACGGGGACGCCGAACTTGGCGTCGTCGACCGCGATCCGCAGGTCGCAGTACATCGCGAAGATGAGTCCGCCGCCGACGCAGTACCCGTTGATCTTCGCGATCACGGGCGCGTGACAGTCGAACGGCTTCCGGTACATCTCGTAGAACAGCTCCTGACGGTCCCGCTGTCGCGGGTCGTGCTCCTCGGCGGTGCCCGCGTACTGGGAGATGTCGGCGCCCGCGGAGAACGCGTCGTCGCCCTCGCCCGTGATCACGACCACGTCGATCGAGCGGTCGAGCTGGATCTCGTCGAACGCGCGGAGCAGGTCGAGCATGACCGTGTCGTTGAGCGCGTTGTACACCTCCGGTCTGTGGAACTCGATCGTCGCCACGCCGTCGGCGACCTCGAGCGAGATACTCTCGTAGGCCGTCTCGCTTACCATGCATCTCCCTACCATGATGAAGGTGAAAAGTATTGTGAGTCCCGCAGCGGCGGGCAAAGGGTGTCGCGTACCAAAGAGTTTACTCGGCGTGACCGAACCTCAGTGCATGACGTACGAGATAGCGACGATACCAGGAGACGGTATCGGTCCAGAGGTCGTCGAGGAAACGCTCCCGCTGCTTCACGAGGCGGCGTCCCGCCACGGCGTGGACGTCGAGTTCACGGAGTACGATTGGGGAACCGAGCGATACCTGGAGACGGGACAGATGATGCCGGACGACGGGCTCGATCAGATCGTCGACGCGGACTCGATCCTCCTCGGGGCCGTCGGCCACCCGGACGTGCCGGACCACATCACCCTCCACGGGCTCCTCTTGCCGATCCGGAAGGGGTTCAACCAGCAGGTGTGCAAGCGGCCGTCGATCCTCTTCGAAGGCGTCGAGAGCCCGCTCCGTGGGTACGAGAGCGGGGACATCGACTTCGTCGTGTACCGCGAGAACACCGAGGGCGAGTACTCCGACGCGGGCGGTCGCGTTCACCAGGGATTCGACCACGAGGTGGCAATCCAGAGCGCGGTCCACACGCGCGAGGGAACGGAGACCATCGTGCGAGCGGCGTTCGAGGCGGCGACGGAGCGCGAGGGGCACCTGACGAGCATCACGAAGTCCAACGCGCAGGCGTTCAGCATGACGTTCTGGGACGACGTCGTCGAGGACGTCGCGACCGAGTATCCGAACGTCGAGGTCGAGTCGCTGCTCATCGACGCCGGGAGCATGGACCTGGTGCGCCGACCGGAGCAGTTCGACGTGCTGGTCGCCTCGAACCTGTTCGGCGACATCCTTACGGACATCGGCGCGATCGTCACCGGCAGCATGGGGCTCGCGCCGTCCGGAAACATCAACGTCGACGACGAGTACCCCTCGATGTTCGAACCCGTCCATGGGAGCGCGCCCGACATCGTCGGACAGGGGGTCGCGAACCCGATGGCGACCGTGCTCTCGGCCGGCATGCTCTTCGAGAACGTCGGCGAGCGGGCGGTCGCAGACGACCTCTGGAGTGCCGTCCGAGCCGTGCTGGCGGACGAGGCGGCTCCGGTGACGCCGGACCTCGGCGGGTCGGCGTCGACGGCGGAGGTCGTCGACGCGATAGAGGCGCACCTCTGACCGGAGGGACACCGTCGCTTCTCGATCCGTTCCGGGACCCAAGGCGAGTAGCGCTTTTCACGGCTCGCGAATCGAACCGGTGGCCCGGAGTTCGGTCAGTCGACCCGCAGCGAGACGACGGGGACTTCGGAGTCGAGCATAACCGACTGCACGACGCTGCCGAAGAGGGCCTTGCCGACCGGCGAGCGCTTTCGCCCGGCGATGACGAGGTACCTGGCGTCGTTGGACTCGGCGTAGCTGACGACCTCCTCGGCCGGATCGCCGAGGAGCCCGACCGGCGTCGCGTCGTCGACCGCCGACTCGTCGATGGCGTCCTGTGCGATCTCCTCGGCGATCTCGATGACGTCGTCGGTCGGGATCGTGCGCCTGTTGTCGCTGACGCTCGTCTGCTCGAGATCGATGAACTGCTGGCGGGTTAAGACGTGTATGACCTCGACGGGTTCGTCGAACGCCTCGCCGAGTTCGCGCGCTTCTTCGACTATTTCCGGGGCTCGCTCTGATCGATCGACCGCGGCGACAATCACCATATCGACCGTGTTCTACCCTCTCATATATAAAGTTCGTCCCGACCGGCTCGCGTCGCCGAGGCGTGAGGGCCGTCTGGATCGCCTCGTGCCGTCTGAACTTCATCTCCCGTGACTTCATCTCCCGTGACTTCATCACCCGCGACCTGTCGCCCGCGTGATCGAAAACTGGCGCCGTTTCGGCCTCAGAACCGGATACTGAGGGAAAAATTTATTATATTGCTAATTGATGACAGTCATGGATGCCTCGGATCCACGAACCGCGAAGACAGATTCGCCGAAACAACTACCGACCCAAACTGTGACAACATGACGGAAGACTCAACAGACGAACCGACGGAATTGATGACGAACACCAAACGACGGCGGTTTCTCCAGGCAGTCGGTGCGACCTCTGCCATCTCGCTCGCCGGCTGTTCCGGCAACGGCGGAGACGGCGGTGACGGCGACGACGGCGGAGACGGTGACGACGGCGGTGACGGCGACGACGGCGGAGATGGTGACGACGGCGGAGACGGTGACGACGGCGGAGACGGTGACGACGGCGGAGACGGATGGTCCCCGGACGGGACGGTCCGCTACATCGTGCCGTACGACGAGGGCGGCGGAACGGACACGTACGCCCGCGGTATCCAGGAGGGCTTCCAGGAGGAGCTCGGCGAGTCGCTACAGATCGACAACATCCCGGGCGCCGGCGGCCTGAACGGTCTCGGAGAGCTGTACCGCGCGGAGCCCGACGGACAGACGATCGCCGGCAACGCCGGTCCGCTGGAAGTCGCCCCGCAGCTGCTCAACGAGCCGGACTTCGACATCCGAGACCTCACCGGTCTCGGCGTGGTGGGGCAGTCGACGTGGGTGCTCGTCGTCAACGAGGAGTACGAGGACGAGGTCGAGACCTTCGACGACGTGCTCCAGAAGTACGAGGACGGCGAGTGGGAGGACATCGGCGTCCAGTCGTCCGGGAGCTCCCAGGACATCATCGTCCTCCTGTACAAGTACGAGTTCGAAGACGAGGTCGGCTGGAACTGGGAGAACCGCGTGCAGTACACCGGGACGGGCCCGGTGACGCAGGCGGTCGCGAGCGGCGAGGTCCCCTGTGGTATCGGGACCGACGCCGGGACCCAGTCCGTCGTCGACTCGGGCCGCGTCTACCCCGTGGTGACGTTCTTCGGGCCGGGGACGGACGTGTACCCGGACATCGACTCCGTCACGGACCTCGACTACCCGGAGATCGACTTCGTCGGCGGGGTCTGGCGTGGCATCTACGGCCCGCCGGACATGGACCAGGAGATCGTCGACTTCTACGCTGACGTGCTGGAGGCCACGGTCGACAACGAGAGCGTTCAGGAGTGGACGGAGGAGACGGGGAACCCGACCCTGTTCGAGGGGCCGGATGTCGCCGAGGAGAACTTCGAGGAAGCGTTCGCCCAGTACGAGGAGCTCGAGATCCTCGATCTGGTCAACGAGTACGAGCCATAAGCCGATCTCGAACTGATCGGTGAGTGGTGCTTACTTTATTGGCACCTGCAGTATCCCGTTGAGACAATACTCATTTATACTTGGAGTACACCGGATGAGACATCAATAACATGGTCAATTACCCAGAAAGGCTCGAAGGAATCACAGCTGAACACGTACTGCTCGTCTTGCTCATCGGGCTGTCAGTGGTGTTCTACGTCGATCCGATTATCAAGGATTATCCGGAAAACGCGGCGATCTTCCCGCAGCTGATGGCTCAGATCGTCGGGATCGGATCGTTCCTCATCCTCATACAGAACTTCCTCCCGGGACCGATCCAACGGTTCGTCGGCGAGGACGTGAGCATGACGGAGAGCTTCGAGGAGGAACGGACGAAGGACATCGAGGCCGTCCAGAAGGCGGAGGAGGCGGACGTCAAAGAGCGGTACATCGACACGAGCGACGACGAGGAGACGGGTGACGTCGAACTGAAGGACCCACCGCTTCACGAGGAGTGGGGCGTCAACGTCAACAACACGGTGATAATGATCATCTTCTCGAGCGTCTACTTCGCGCTCGGGTGGGCGGCCGGGTTCCTCTACGTGACGCCGCTTTTCGTCTTCGCGTACATGACGTGGTTCAGAGTGAGCGTGATCAAAAGCGCGCTGCTCGCGGTGGTGGCGACGCTGATCGTGTACGGCTTCATCGTCTTCCTGCTCATGCCGTTCGATCAGGGAGCGCTAATCTTCACGGGGGGGCTCTAGATGGCGGTCGCAAGCCTCGTCGAGGGGCTTCAGATAGCAGTCAGTTGGCCGGTCATCGGCTGGATGGCCGCCGGACTGCTCGCCGGCATCGTGCTTGGAGCGCTCCCCGGAATCGGTTCACCGGTCGGGATGGCCATCGTCCTGCCGCTCACGGTGCCGCTCGACCCGACGCCCGCGCTCATCCTGCTGATCTCCATCTACAGCGGCGCGATGTTCGGCGGAAGCATCGCGGCGATCCTGTTGAACGCGCCCGGCACCGAATCGGCGGCCGCGACGACGCTCGACGGCTATCCGATGGCGAAGAAGGGGCTCGCGAAGAACGCCTTGGCGATCGCGACGACGGCCTCCGCGTTGAACGGGTTCATCGGCGCGATCCTGTTGATCCTCATCTCCCCGCTCCTCATCGAGGTCGTCCTGCTGTTCGGATCCGTCGAGTACTTCCTGCTCGCGATCTTGGGAATCTCGCTCATCACGATCGTCGCGGACGGGTCGATCGTGAAGGGGATCGTGGCAGGCGCGTTCGGTTTCATGGTCTCGACGATGGGCGTCGCGATCATGGCGCCGACGCCGCGCTACGCGTTCGGTCAACTCGCGCTGTACGAGGGCCTCAACTTCGTGGCCGCGCTGATCGGGATGTTCGCGTTCGCGGAGATGATGAAACTCGCGGTGCAGGACCAGATCGCGGAGGACGCGGTCGGCATCACGGGCAGCATCACCGAGGGGATCAAGACGGTGTTCCGGTACCCCAAGTCGACGGCCAAAGCGGGGGTCATCGGCATGCTGATCGGCGCCGTCCCCGGCTCCGGCGCGACGACGTCGACGTTCGTCGCGTACGCCGAGGAGGCCCGCTCCTCGGCCAAAGACGGGATCTTCGGCCAGGGTGACCCGCGTGGGATCATCGCTCCCGAAGGTGCGAACAACCCCACCGTGAGCGGCTCGCTGGTCCCGACGCTCTCGTTCGGTATCCCGGGCAGCGGTTCCACGGCCGTGTTCCTCGGCGGCATCCTGATGCACGGCCTCCAGCCCGGTCCGGGGCTGTTCGGCGATCAGCTCCACATCACGTACGCGTTATTCATCTCGGTGTTCCTCGGGAACATCCTCATCCTCGCCGTCGGGTACTCGGTCATCCCGTACGCGAGCGCGATCACGAAGATCGACACCGACATCATCATCCCGATGGTGATCGTCCTCTCGTTCATCGGCGCGTTCAGCCTCCGCCGAAACTGGTTCGACGCCTTCGGCGTGCTGGCGCTCGGCATCCTGGGCTACTACATGGTGAAATACAAGTACTCGGTGATCGCGTTCGTCCTCGGGATCGTTCTGGGGCCGATAGCCGAGGAGAACTTCTTCCGCGCGTTACAGCTCTCGGGCGGCGGATACGGGATCTTCGTGTCGCCGAGCCGGCCGCTCACGCTGAGCATCTCCATCCTCATCATCGTGGTGCTGGTCGGGCCGTTCCTCGGACCGTACATCCGAGGGGTGATAGACAACGCCCGGTAGCACCCCGCGAGTGGCATCGCCTCGGAGCGGTCGGCTCCGAGCGGCCGAACGATTCAGCTCCGGTTTCGGTTTCGACGCAGCACGCGAACGCTTTTTTCGACGCGGTTTCGCCGTCGACCGGCGTGTCGCTCTCGGTGAAGAGCGCCGCCGAATGCCACGAACAATACTTATATCCCTCCCAGGATGCTACCCCCGGACACACGATGACTGCCCAGCACCGGGAAGCCGGGTCGACAGACGCGTCACCGGCCCTCGCCGACCCCCCGGCGATCGCCGGCGTCGGAATGACGGCGTTCACCGGCACCGCCGACCGCTCGCTCCTCGACCTCCTCTTCGTCGCCGCCGAGCGCGCGCTCGACGACGCCGAACGCGACCCCGCAGACGTGGACTCGGTTCACGTCGGGAACATGGCCGCCGAGGCGTTCAACGACCGGTCCGGTCTCGCCAACGCGCTGGCCGGCGGCCTCGGACTGATCGGCGCGACGGCGCGGCGAGTCGAAAACACCAGCGCGAGCGGTGCCAGCGCGTTTCAGAGCGCGTTCGAGGCGGTCGCGAGCGGGCGGAGCGACCTGGCGCTGGCCGTCGGCGGCGAGAAGATGTCGAGCGCGGACACCGCGACGGCGACCGAGATCATCAGCCGCCTCACCCACGACCGCGAGTACGAACAGGGCGTCACGCTGCCGTCGCTCGGCGGGCTGGCGGCGGCCGCCTACCTCGAGGAACACGGCGCCGACCGGCGCGACCTGGCTCGCGTCGCGGTGAAGAACCACGCCAACGCGCTCGCGAACGAGTACGCGCAGTTCAGAAAGCGGATCGACGTCGACGACGTGCTCGACTCGCCGCCGATCGCGTCGCCGTTGCGGCTCTACGACTGCTGTCCGACCACCGACGGCGCCGCGGCCGTCGTGATCGCGTCCGACCCGGAGGACGGCGGCGTGATCGTCACGGCCTGCGAGAGCGCCACCGGAACGCACGCCGTCGCCGACCGGCTCGACCCGCTCGAAATCGAGAGCGTGCGGACCGCGGGCGACCGCGCGTACGCCGCCGCCGGCTTCGGTCCGGACGCGGTCGACCTCGCGTGCATCCACGACGCGTTCAGCGTCCTCGAGTGGCTGGAGATGGAGGAACTGGGGCTCGCCCCGACGGGAGGGGCGTGGCGTCTTACCCGCGACGGGGAGACCGCGCGTGACGGATCGATCCCCGTCAATCCCGGCGGCGGGCTGAAGGCCCGCGGACATCCGCTGGGCGCGACCGGAATCGCCCAGGTCGTCGAGCTCGTCTGGCAGCTCCGCGGCGACGTCCCCGACGAGCGGTCTGTCGGGCGGGCGCGTCGCGGTCTCGCCGTCAACGTCGCCGGATTCGGAAACAACGCCGTCTGTACGCTCCTGGAGGTGGACGCGTGACCGACCTGCTCGAGTGTCGCGACTGCGGACGCCGGACGTACTACGAGAAGCGCCGCTGCCCCGCGTGTGGCGGGTCGGCGTTCGACGGCGTCTCCGCGGGGGAGGGCGAACTGCTGTCCGTGACGACGGTCTACGTCACGCCGGACGGGGTCCGGGAGCCGAACGCGCTCGGGCTCGCTTCCTTCGCCGGCGGCGCGAACGTCATCGCCCAGCTCGACGAGGAGCTGTCGATCGGCGACGCCGTGCGGCTGGTCGGGGACCGCGAGCTCCGAGAGACCGACGACGGCCCGATGTGGGGCGCGCGCATCGTCGCCGCCGAGTGAGCCGTCGAGGATTCACTCGGACGACGAACGGGACCGGTTCGCGTCGTACCGCGCCAGCTCGACCAGGTTGCCGTCGGGATCGCGCACGTACACCGACTCCGTCAGGCCCCGCGCGCCGACCTTCTCGACGGGACCGTGAACGACCGCCACGTCGCGGTCGCGGAGCGCTCTGCGGACCTCGTCGAGGGGGTCGTCGACGACGAGACAGACGTCTCCGCTTCCCGGTGTCGGGCGACGGGCGTGCGGAGTGTACACGTCCTCGGCGGGGTGGAAGTTGATCTTCTGGTCGCCGAACGAGACGGCTCGCCGGCCGCCGTCGAACGTCTCGGCCGTGCCGCCGAGGGCGCCCGCGTAGAACTCGACGGCGCGGTCGACGTCCGCGACGGTCAACACGACGTGATCGAGGCCGCTGATGTGCATACGACCGCTCGGGGCGGCGGATACAAAAGCGCTCGGCGGGGCGCACACGCCGGGAGCCGACCGCCCTCCGACGCCGTCGACGGCCGGTGGGCACAGTACTATACGGGCGCTCGTCGTACCGACCCCTCATGCGCGCAGTTCGGTACCACGAACACGGAGACGAGAGCGTACTGACGCCAGAGACGGTCGACCGCCCCGACCCCGCCCCGGGAGAGGCGCTCGTGAAGGTCGAGGCGGCGAGCGTGAACCCGATCGACACGTACGTCCGAGAGGGACACGTGGCCCCGCCGTCCGGGCTCCCGCACGTCGGGGGCTCCGACCTCGCCGGCGTCGTGGAGGCCGTCGGGGACGGCGTGACGGCCGTCGCGCCCGGCGACCGCGTGTTCGCCACCGGTCTCGGGCTGTTCTCGCCCGGCACGTACGCGGAGTACACCGTCGCGCCGGTCGAGCAGCTCGCGCCGCTTCCGGAGGCGGTCTCGTTCCGGGACGGGGCTGCGGCCGCGATGGCGTTCGCGACCGCCTGGCGCGCGCTGGTGACCCGCGGCGACCTCCGGTTGGGCGACGTCGCGCTGATCCACGGCGCGTCCGGCGGCGTCGGTCACGCGGCGGTGCAGGTCGCCGTCGCGGCGGGAGCGACCGTCGTCGGCACCGCTCGCGACGGCGACCCCGCGGCGTTCGCGCGGGAGCTCGGCGCTGACGCCGTCGTCGACTACCGGAGCGAGGACCTCGAAGGCGACGTCGCTGCGGCGACGGACGGTCGCGCGGTCGACGTCGTGTTCGAGCCCCAGGCGGACGCGCACCTCTCGGCGAACCTAGCGCGCCTTGCGCGCGGCGGTCGGATCGTCGTCATCGGCGAGAACGGCCCGATCACCCTCGACGGCGGCCTGCCGATGGCGGCGAAGAAGGCGGACGCGGACCTCCGATTCATGTCGGTGATGGCCTCGCCGGGCGACCAGGCCCCCATCCTCGAGCGGGTCGGCGAACGTCTCGCCGACGGAACGTTCACGGTGGCGATCGATTCGGTGTTCGGGCTCGAGGCGGCGGCCGAGGCGCAGGCCGAGGTCCTGTCCCCGGGGACCATCGGGAAGGTCGTGCTCGATACGAGCCGCTGATCAGGGCTCCGGGATCGCGCCCGCCTCGATCAGCTCCTCGATGCGGTCGTCGTCGTAGCCGGCCGCCCGCAGCACCCGCACGGTGTCCTCGCCGAGCAGCGGCGGCGCCTTCTCGAAGCCCGAATCGGCCCGCTCGTAGTTGAGCGGGTGTTCGATGACGGGGATCTCCCCCGCGGCGGGGTGGTCGATCGAGCCGACGACGTCGCGGGCGCGCACCTGCTCGTTGTCCAGCGCCTCGTCGACGTCGAAGACGGGGCCGACGGGGATCCCGCGCTCGTCGGCCAGCAGGTCGACCCACTCGTCGGTGGTCCGGGTCTGGAGGACCTCC
This sequence comes from Halorubrum sp. AD140, assembly GCF_034497445.1. NCBI lineage: Archaea > Methanobacteriati > Methanobacteriota > Halobacteria > Halobacteriales > Haloferacaceae > Halorubrum > Halorubrum sp. AD140. Next base: position 68,608 of record NZ_JAXRUU010000002.1, on the reverse strand, counting down.
GAGAGCTCCGCCTCGAGCGCGTCCATGTTGTTCACCCGCGCTGAGTTCGTGGCGAAGCGCTCGTCCGTCGAGAGGTCCTCGCGACCGATCGCCTCGCAGAACTCCTCCCAGAGCTTCTGGTTCCCGCAGGCGACGTTGAGGTGCCCGTCGGCCGTCGGGTACATCTGGTAGGGCGCGAGCACCGGGTCCTTCGTCCCCATCCGCGAGGTCTCCTCACCGACGAAGCTCTTGCCCGCCTGCTTGGTGAGCCACGGGAGCGCGGCGTCGAGCATCCCGAGTTCGACGCGCTCGCCCTCGCCGGTCCGCTCGCGGTTGTACAGCGAGGTGACGATCCCGAACGCCGACCACATCGCGGTGATGAGGTCCGTCTGCGGGAGGCCGACCTTCGCCGGCGGGGCGTCGGGGTAGCCCGTGACGCTCATTATGCCGCTCATCCCCTGCACGAGCAGGTCGTATCCCGGCCGGTCGCTCCACGGGCCCGTCTCGCCGAACGCCGAGATCGAACAGTAGATCAGCTCGTCGTTGTGCTCCCGGAGCGTCTCGTAGTCGACGCCGAGCCGCTCGGCGGTGCCCGGTCGGAAGTTTTCGACGACGACGTCCGCCTCGGCCACGAGGTCGTACAGCGCCGTCAGTCCCTCCTCGGTCTTCAGGTTCAGCTCGATGCTCTGCTTGCCGTAGTTCACCGTCCAGAAGTACGGCGACTCTCCCTCCTCGGAGGCCGACTTCCCGGGGCCCTCGTACCCCTCCACGTCGACGAACGGCGGTCCCGAGTACCGGCTGTCGTCGCCGACGCCCGGCCGCTCGACCTTGATCACTTCCGCCCCCTGGTTCGCTAACATCAACGTGGCGAAGCCGCCGGTGACGAACGTCGTCAGGTCGACCACGACGATCTCCTCTAGGAGTCGCTGTCGCTTCTCGTCTGGGCTCATACCTACCACTCCGACGACGACGGCATAAATGTTGGGAGACCGCTACGGCCGCATCAACAGCAACACCGCGGCGCCGCCGAGCGTGGCGATCCCCGCGAGGACGACGAACAGCGCGGCGCTCGTCCCGTGCGTGAGCACGAACCCGGCGAGCGAGGCCCCGAGGGCCCCCACGCCGAACATCGCGAGGTAGGTGAACCCGTACGAGAGCCCCTGGACGGCGTCGCCGGAGGACTCGGCGATGACGACCTGATACACCGGCGCGGTTCCGTACACGAAGAACCCGAGCAGGAGACAGACGCCGACGAGCGCGGCGGTTCCGAGCTCGCGAACGAAGGGGAACACCGCGGCGAGGCCGGCCAGCACCGCGAAGAATCCGAAGAAGGCGGTCGTGCTCGAGACGCGATCGGTCAGCCGTCCGCCCACGTACTGGCCGCCGATTCCGACCGTCAGGAGCGCGGTGTACACGTACTGTGCCGGCTGGACGGTCTGATCGAGCAGCTCGAAGGGTCTCAACGTCGGCGACTCGGCGAGGACGTCCGGGAGGAACGTCAACAGGCCGCGGTAGTACGTGCCGTACAACAGGACCGCGACGAGCGCGACGGTGAACGTCGTCGCGAACAGTGTCCGGGAGTCTCGAACGGTGTTCCGGAGTTCGTCGGCGACCGACCCCGTCTCGCCGCGCTCTTCGGCCTCGCCCAGCTCGAACTCGATCTGCGTGCCGACCAGGCCAACGAGCAGGGCGACGGCCGACAGCGCGCCGGCCGCCAGCCGCCAGTCGACGAACATGAGAAGCAGCGCCGTGAGCAGCGGACCGAACGCCGTTCCGACGTTGCCGCCCGCGCCGTGATACGCGAAGACGGTCCCGCGCGCGTCCGCGGTCCGACTGATGAGCGAGAGCCCCGCGGGGTGGTAGATGCTCGCGAAACAGCCCCACAGCAGCACGGCGGCCCCCAGAGAGATGACCCCGTTCGCGAGCGCCACGATCCCGAAGCCGATCCCCATTCCCACGACCGACGACAGGATCAGTCGCCGCGAGCTGAACCGGTCCGAGAGGACGCCGCTCACCGGCGCGCCGACGCCGATGAACCCGTAACCGACGCTCATGACGGTGCCGATGACCGCCGCGGAGACGTCGAACTCGGCCATCCAGAGGCCGACGAAAAGCGGTATCGAGAGTTCGTACGTGTGAAACAGCGCGTGGGCGAGAGAGGTAAACCGAACGAGCGCCCGGTCGTTTGCGTTCATTGAGTCGAGGAGTGCCGAGACGGATAATAAAGTCTCGGACCGGCCGCCGTGTCACCGGGATTCCGACGTCGAGGACTCCCCGCTGAACGGTCTCACACCGAGTGCTCGATGTGGAGCTCCAGCTCGTTGACCGCGCCGAGGATCCGCTCGGGAAGCGCCTCGGTGAACCGGTCGTCGGTAATTCGGTTTGCGGGCCCGGACACGCTCAGCGCGCCGATCACGTCGCCGCCGGCGTTCACGGCCGCGCCCACCGCGTGGACCCCCGCGGTCGTCTCCTGCCGATTGAACGCGTATCCGCGCTCGCGGATCCGCTCCAACTCGTCGAACAGCTCCTCGCGGGTGCCGATGCCGTCGTGCCCGGCGTCCAATCCGTGCGCGTCCACGATCTGTTCCACTCGGTCCCGCTCGTAGGCGGCGAGAATCGCTTTTCCGGCCGCGCTCGTGTGGAGCGCGCCGCGCTTCCCGACGTGGGCGCCGGTCTGGACGGCGCTCTGCCCAACCTCGGTGTAGAGGTACACCCGCTCGCCGTTCTCCTCCACGAGGAACTGCGCGCGCTCGCCCGTCTCGTCGGCGAGCGCGTCGACCTTCTCTTTTATCATGGGATACGCCGTCACTCGTCGCTGGATCTGTCCGCCGATCGTGAGGAATCGGAGGCCGAGCGCGTACACGTCGCCCTCGCGGACGACGTACCCGTGTTTTTTCAGCGTCGCGAGATGCCGATGGGCCGTGCTCGGAGCCAATCCGAGATACTCGGATAGCTCGCCGATAGTCATCCCGTCGGTCCCTTGCAGCGCATCCACCACCTGTAACGACGTTTCAGTCGTCTTGGCGACCGATTTGAGCTGTTTTTCCATGTATGGTAGTTTGCCTGCTAATACTTAAATTCCCGTGTACTCGGATTATCAGAAACATTTTATCGGCCGAACTCGCTATCAGCGCGTCTGACGCGCGAACTGAGATGAACGCGTTAGGCGGCTCCTACGGACGCGGAGACGTCGATATCGGACGACGATCGTAACGGCACCGTCAGCGGCAGAAAGACGCGATCCGACTCGTTCGGATGGTGCTCGCTGTTTCGCCCCGCCCTGCCTAGGCGTTACATCGCTATGATTGTAACGCGAATCCCCAGCGGATCGTCCGAATCGATGCTTCGCCCCTGTCGAACGGACGAATCACGAGTCACGGGGAGAGCGCTCGCGCCGCGCAGTGGCCTCGATCGATCGCGCGAACCGGTGTCCGAAACAGTATCGATCTGCGATACTCCTCCATTCGCATCCGTAAATTAATATGTACTTTCCAGCCTGTCGGTCGTCGTGCGCCTCATACGACACCGTTCGGAAACGCCGGACACGACAACTACGAGATCGTTCGACGCACTCCGAGTCTTGGGATTTCGCGGCTCTCGGAATCTCTCTCGAAGAGATATCGTATAGAAGAACAACGCTGGGTTCGATGATTTCGACGTGCTGGTCCGACCCCGGCTCATTCATATCACTATTCTAGCTAGTATATTCGAGCAATACTTCTCGTCGGTCAGGGGCGGTCACCGGTTTCCGTTCCGATAGCCGGGATCGGTCTGCGGCTCGAAGCTGGTCGAGACGCGAATCGCGCTGCGGTGGAGGCGTCCGTTTCCGGTGCGGGCCGGACCTCTCGGGTGTGCTAGACGCCCGGGACCGCGTCAGTCGGCGGTGGCCGCCCGTCGCTCGCGGGTCGAGCGCAGTGCGATCGCCGAGGTGTACGGAACCGCCCCGGCGACGACGACCGCGGCGCCGACGACGAGCACGGGGCCGGCCAGTTCGAGGGCCGCGCTCCCGACGGAGGGGCCCGCCTCACCGACGCCGACCGCGATCGCACCGACGAGCAGCATGCCACCGAAGTAGACCTTGCTGTCGTCGGCGTCGACGACGGCGGTCGCGGCGGAGCCGACGCGGGCGGGACCGACCCAGACGAGCTCGTCTCGACGCCGATCACGACGTGTTCGCTCCTCGGGGGAGTCGGTCGAGGCGGTCATTCGACGGGGATCTCGACGAGCGCCATGTCACCGCCGACCGCGGCCGCGATCACCTCTCGGAGGTCGGCTCTCGATTCGGGACGGTACCCGTCGATTCCGAAGCTCTCGGCGAAGGCCACGAGGTCCGGGTTCGTCAGTTCGGTTCCGAACGACTCGCCCGTGTGGTGGCGCTGTTTCTTCGAGATGAGCCCGTAGTCGTCGTCGTTGAACACGATGACGGTGTAGTCACAGCCGGCACGGGTCGCCGTCTCGATCTCGGCGGCGTTCATCAGGAACCCGCCGTCTCCGGTCGCCGCGACGACGTTCGCGTCGACTGCCAGGTCGGCCGCGAGGCCGCCCGGAACCGCGATTCCCATCGACGCGAGACCGTTGGAGACGATGCAGGTGTTCGGCTCGTACGTGGGGAAGCCCCGTGCGATCGCCGCCTTGTGACTGCCGACGTCCGACACGAGCACGTCCTCTGGCGCCATCGCCTCGCGCAACACCGGGAGCACGCCTTCCACGGTGAACGGAGCCCGCTCTCGCGGAGTGCGGTCGACGTCTGCGGCGATCCGGTCCCTGAGGTCGGCGAACCACCCCGTCTCGAAGGTCAGTTCGGACGACCGGTACCAGTCGGTGAGGCTTCGGAGCGTCAGCCCGCTGTCCGCGATGACCTCAACGTCGGGGTCGTACGCCTCGTACACCTCTGCGGGTTCGCTGTCGACGTGAACGAGCGGGGTCGACCCGTCGTTCCACTCGGCCGGGTCGTGCTCGGCGATGTCGTAGCCGACGGTGACGACGAGGTCGGCTCGCGAGATGGCCGCTGCGGCTTCCCCGTCGGCCCCGGACCCGAGCGTCATCAGCGACCGCTCGTCGGCGTCCGACACCGCTCCCTTCCCCATGTACGTCGAGACGGCGGGAACGTCAGTCGTCTCAACGAACTCGCGGAGCTGCGTGGCGGCCCGCGTGCGCACGGCCCCGTTTCCGGCGATCACGACCGGCCGGTCCGCCGCTCGCAGAAGCTCCCGTACGCGAGCGAGCGCGTCGGGGTTCGGCGCAGCGGCCGTGGCCCGGTCCCGGACTTCGAGCGGGCGGGCTTCGGTCTCCTCGGCGGCGACGTCTTCGGGGAGCTCCAGATGGGTCGCACCGGGCTTCTCGTACTCGGCGACTTTGAACGCCTTGCGAACCGACTCGTGGACGATGTCGGGGCTATCGAGTTGCGTGTTCCACTTGGTCACCGGTTCGAACATTCGCAGCACGTCGATCGCCTGGTGGCTCTCCTGATGGAGCCGTTCGAGCCCGCCCTGACCGGTTATCGCGACCAGCGGGCTCTTATCCAGGTGAGCGTCGGCGACGCCGGTCAGGAGGTTCGTCGCGCCCGGACCGAGCGTCCCGAGACAGACGCCCGCGTCGCCGGTCAGACGGCCGTGAACGTCGGCCATGAAGGCCGCCCCCTGTTCGTGGCGCACCGGGACGAACGCCACGTCGGACTCCCGAATGGAGAACAGCAGGTCCTCCAGTTCCTCGCCCGGGATGCCGAACACGCGGTCGACGCCCTCGCGTTCGAGACAGGCGACCAGCAGATCCGAGGCCTTCATCACTCCACCCACACGGTCTTGCGGTTGAGGAACTCCTTGATTCCGGCTTCGGAGAGCTCGCGTCCGTATCCCGAGTCCTTGACACCGCCGAAGGGAACCCGCGGATCGGACTTCACCAGCTGGTTCACGTAGACGCAGCCGGCGTCGAGACGGCCGGCGACCCGCTCCCCGCGGTCCCGGTCGTCGGTCCAGACGCTCGCTCCGAGCCCGAAGGTCGTGTCGTTGGCCTTGCTGACCGCCTCCGCCTCGTCGTCGACCTCGTACACCGCTGCGACGGGACCGAACGTCTCCTCGCTGTCGACGGGACACCCCGCTGGAACGTCGGTGAGCACGGTGGGCTGGTAATAGACTCCGTCCCGGTCGAGCCGGTCGCCGCCGGTGACGACCGTCGCCCCGGCGGCGACGCTGTCTTCGACCTGTTCGCGCAGCTCCTCCATGAGGCCCTCTCGCGCCTGCGGACCGACCTGCGTCTCCTCGTCCATCGGGTCACCGACCGCGAGCGAGTCGATCTCGTCGACGAACGAGTCGAGGAAGTCGTCGTACACGTCCGTGTGAACGACGAAGCGCTTCGCAGCGATACACGACTGGCCCCCGTTCTGGTTTCGCGCCCACGCTCCCGTCTCCGCGGCGGCCGCGACGTTCGCGTCGTCCAGCACGACGAACGGGTCGCTCCCGCCCAGTTCCAGCACGGTCTTTTTGAGCTGTTCGCCCGCCGTCGAGGCGATGCTCCGCCCCGCGGGGCCGCTCCCGGTTACTGTGACCGCTCGGACGCGGTCGTCCGCGATGACGTCGTCGACGAGATCCGACGGGATCAGAAGCGACTGGAAGGCCCCTTCTGGATAGCCGGCCTCGCGAAACACGGATTCGATCGCGAGCGCGCACCCCGGCACGTTCGAGGCGTGCTTCAGAAGCCCGACGTTCCCGGCCGTGAGGTTCGGCGCGGCGAAGCGAAACACCTGCCAGAACGGGAAGTTCCACGGCATCACCGCGAGAACGGGTCCGAGCGGCTCGTAGGCGGTCTTGACCGTCGAGCCGGCTGGACTGGGGTGGTGGTCCGACTCGAGATAGCTGCTCGCGTGTTCCGCGTAGTGGTCGCAGCCCCGGGCACACTTCTCGACCTCCGCGACGGCCTGCGTGATCGGCTTGCCCATCTCCCGCGTCATCGTCTCGGCGTACTCCCGCTTGTTGTCCCGGAGAACCTCGCCCGCGCTCGCGAGGAGCCGCTCGCGCTCCCGAATCGGGCGGGTACGCCACTCTTCGAACGCCTCTCTCGATCGGTCGAGCGCCTCCGTCACGTCCGATTCGGTGTGTTCCTCGTACGTCTCGATCTGGGTTCCGGTCGACGGATCGATTACGTCCATAGAGTCCGAGTATCGGGACGGAGACGTATGAATATGCAGTCGGATCGATCGGTAGTGCTCGCGTACGCGGGGTCCGCGCGACCACGGACGCTCGCGATCCGTTCGACGGTCGCGCTTCGGCGTGCACTACTGGTTCGAGAACCGGTAACTTCGGTATCGTACTCTCAGAGAAACACGTCTGCCGGTGTCCCGGCTCGCACGAGGTCACCGGCGGAATCGAGGCCTGTGGAGGCCTGTGGTGGCGACGTGCCGCCTGCACGGCGCTCCGTCGGCGAAAACGACCACACCGTCGACGAGACGGTTCCCTCCGGACTGCCGAACGGTCGATCGAGCGCGGTCGACGCTGGATATGTCGAGAGCGCGTGTCGTCTCTGGCAGTGATGGCTCTGGAGCGCTCCGGGCGGAGCGCCTCCGGTAGTCCGGTCTACTTCTCTGTCGCGTCGGAGGAATGAATCGCTCCCCTCCCGCGTCGTCGACTCTCAGAGGATGAACGTCACGACCGCGAGTACGACGAAGATGATGACGAGCCACTTGGCGATGCTCATGCTGACTCCGGCGACTCCACTGGCGCCGAGAACCGCTGCGACCACCGCCAGAAGCAGGAACAGGATTGCGAGTCCGATGAGATCGCCACCGAACTGGAGTCCGACGGGATCGTTACCGAACTGTAGGACGACGCTTGCGACTCTGTTGAGTACTGTCAGTACCATATGGGGACGGACGGACACCATCCATTTAGTTATACTATCGAAATGAAGCCCGTTGAGAAGTAAGACCGGCATACAATCCGATCGCCGGCTCGCTCGTCGGGTACGGAAATCACGCCAACAGACGCATCGGAGGACCCGTACGTCGCACGTACCGACGCCACAGCTCCCGGACACACGTGCTGTTCGGCTCGGGTGAACTCCGATCGGCCAGACACCACTCTCGGCTAGGTGGCCGTGCCGTGGGGACGCTCACGAACCCCGCCCTTCCTCAGCGGACGTCTCGTCAGGATTCGAGCCGGTCCGTAGCTGCCGAACGAGGTTCGTGTGCAGGATGAAGGTGCATCCCGATGCCGAACAGCAACAGTCCCATACCGACGAAGATCAGCGACATGAGCAGCGCCTCGACTGCGCTCGCGAGCGAGTCGGTGTTCTGGACAAGAGAACGACGGCGGCAAGGACGAACGCGGCGAGGACGACGCCGAGGCCCGCTCTGACGAATCGGGAGTCGCGTCCGAGCTGCTGCAGCCGCTCTTCGATTCGTCCGGTGTCCGTCCCGCCGTCGTCTCTGGCCGTCCTTCTGATTCCAGCTGCGAGGTGTTTCCGGTCAGGCAGCGAAAGAAGCGGCGGTGTTCTCGATAGCTACTCAGTTGTCGGCCATGCTCCGGCAGGATTTGGCGCACTTCCGGAGGACGTCCGCACAGACTCGGCAGTGGTTGGCGTCGTGGCGGCCGCACTCCTCGGCGCATTCCTCGCACGCGTCGGCACAGGCTCGGGCGAGTTGGGCGCTGTAGTTCGAACTGCGGGCCATGAAGCGTGCGTGCAGCGACGTGAGGTCGGCGACGTCCCGGCAGAGTCGGGCGCACTCCTCCATGTCGGAGTCGCCGAGGCACTCGTCGGCACACCATTCACAGATCTGGGCGGTCTCGTTACAGTTCTCGATGCACTCGCGCTGCTCGTCGCTCAGGCCTTCGATTTCCGAGACGGTTTCTGACAGGGACATGCGGTCTGATACTGCGGCCAGCAACCACATAATCGCTGAGCCTGCCACTGAAAGGGGTTCACGTACTCGGGAGTGTAGCCGCGCCCGTCCCACAATGCGGGTCGCTTGCTCTTCGACCATCCGGGTCGCTTGCTCTTCGACCGCAGAACGGTGGTGCCCGCTATCCTGACACGGTACGTACCACTCCTCGCCATACTATGGTAGCCGGTGTGGATCGGACGCGCGACTGCACGCGAACTCGCTCTCGTTCGGCTGGTTCACGATCTCGTTCGGCTGGTTCACGAACGGTGTGTCACGGCGGTCGCCGACTCGGAGAGCATCCGTTCGACGAGGTGGGAGTGGCCGCGGCGGAGGCGCTCGGACAGGGCCTGGTGTGACACCTCCAGGTCCGTGGCCAGGTCCGACAGCGTCGTGCCTCGCGGGACGTCGTAGTAATTCCGCTGAAACGCCGTCGCGATGGTGTCGTATTGCGTCGCTGACATTCCCGTCCCGGTCTCGGTCCGACAGGAGAGGTTACTCACCCGAGAGAGGGACGGACTGACGTCGTCGTCCCGCCACGCGTGGAACGTCTCGGACGCCGTGGCGCGGTCGGGAAACAGGATCTGGACCGTCCACCGTTCGGAGGTACCGCGGATGCCGAGCACCGATCCGCCGGCCTCGATGAAACCGTCGACGAGACGCGACGCAGACGCCGTCCAGTCGATCGAGTACAGGCTGCGACCGTCTCCCGTGGACAGACAGCTCACCCCTTCCGTGGACGGATCGCGTCGCAGGGCGACGTCCAGCCGATCCGGCCGGTCCGTCGATCCCCAGACGAACGGCATCGTACGCGCCGAACGGTGGGCGGCGAATCGGACGAATTCGAACTCGACGTCCGGGACTCGTTCAATGCTCTCTTCGAGGACGAACTGGTCCGTCGGGATTGTGGCATCTACGACCGTCTCCATACGCGTACACTGACTGGAGAGACCTTTAGTATACTCAGCGTAGAGGGCGATCCAGTCGTCACGTCACGGAGCGACCGCGAGCCGCAACCGAACCTCGCAGTCCGAGACTGCACGCCGGCGCCTTACAGGTCGTACTCCCGTGTTACCTCGCGGTACCCCGTTCGAAACGGCGCCGTTTCACGGAGCGTTCTCCTCCGGTCCGCGGTGAGCGCCTGATCTCTGTCGCCTGACCCCACCGGTTTACGTCCGGGTTACCGGCCTGCACGACGGTCGGCTCGCTCGACCCACTGCCTTTGATTTCTGAATACAACTGATGTAAAATCCCCCGACTTTAGTGACGACCTCGAAGCCGAAGGGGACGCCGCCGCGACGGCTCCGTGACCACCGACTGCTCAGGCCGAGAACACCGACTGACCCGCCTTTCCGCCGGTCAGACTCTTGATGTCCGCCTCCAACCGATCGGCCTGTCGTAACCGCCGCGTTCGCGCCTCCGAATCACTGAGCCGTTCCGGTCCGACGAGGCGTGACGAGAGCGGGTCGTACGCTGAGGTGTCGAAGCCCACGTCTCGGAGGTAGGACCCGACCGCCGGAGAGTCGAGTCCGGACTCTATGGCCCGTCGGCTCAGGTCGCGAAGGGTCTCGAACGGCGGGAGTCGGATGCGGTCTGGACCGACCTCCGGGGCCCCGTACTCGACGGACGCCGTTCGAGTGTGCGACACCAGATTCTCGACGTCGGTCGCGAGCCGGACGGCCTGGCTGGGAAGGGTGGCGTCCGGCGCCCGCCACTCGACGGTCGGCTGACACTCACGAAGCCGGACGGGGTTCAACACCGTGTCCTCGGGTGCGAACAGCGCCTCGATCGTCTCGGGGGACACGCCCCGGTCGGCCGCCAGTCGCTTGAACCGCTCGTACTTTTCGTCGACGCGCTCTCGCCACTCCACGAGGCTGTTCGCGTAGTCCCACAGGCCGGTGAAACAGCGGAATTCGCTCCCACATTCCGTTCGATAGGCGAGCGCGCGAGCGGAGTCCGCTCCCCGCGTGCCAGTGTAGTAGGGGGAGGAACTCACCAGCGCGAGCGCCGGGTCGAGCGCTGTCAGGAGGTTGAGCTGGTCTACGACCGCATTCTGTTGGAAGTGAATGTGGGTCCCGGCGCAGTTCTTCGCGCTCCGGACGCCGCTGCCGTAGACGGTCTCGAAGATGCGCCCACGCTCGCAGTTCGCGGTGGCATCGGACGCCGTCAACGGCGTCCCCAACGGGACGAGACGCTTCCCGACGGTCTCCGCCGCTCGGAGCCCCGTCCGAAGCGTCGACCGGAGGTCACGCCGTAGGTCGCGTTCGTCGGCGTGCGGCTCCGTCTTCACCTCGACGAGCGGATCGATGAACTCCGGCTCTATCCGGGGATGTGCGTCGGTTATCGCGGTCCCGTCGCACAGTCGGCCCGTCTCGTCGACGACCCACAGCTCCAGTTCGACGCCGGTGGTGAGCGTGTACATGAGTTATCAGATCACTGCGTCGGGAACCTCGGCAACGCCGTTCTCGGTGTCGTGCGTGACGAGTCCGGCCGACTCGATCCTCGGTAGGTGGCGGTGCGACGACGCGCGGAGCCGTCGTCTCGCGACGTCGGACACCGGCTCCGAGCGCGTCGATATCAGTCGGCCCATACCGAGTGGTACGGCTCTCGCGTCGATACCGAGTGGACCGGCGCCTGTGAGCCGTATTTGCGTCTGTCCTTTCGGGGGTGGTTCGGACATACTGTTTCTCCAACGAGGGATACCAGCGAGCGGTTGGTGAACATTCCGCCTAACATCATAGGTCAGAATCCGCGCGGAGGCTCCCGAACCGCGCGCCGCTTTGCAGGACAATCGACCGACCGTGGCGGTAGACTCACTGAATCTTGCGTGAGAGCCGCCGACCGAGGGCATTGACTCGGCGCGTCCCGGTCAGTCGCCGTCCGTCTCCGGCTTGATCGATTTCCAGTTCGACTCGCCCGACGCCGCTTCGTCGTCGGAGGCGAACAGGGCGGCGAAGAGTTCGCGTTCCGCCCCGCGCAGGTGTTGGCTGAACGTCGCCTGCGAGATGCCGAGCTGGGCGGCGACCTCCTCGCCGGTGTTCGCCCGCGGCCAGTCGAAGTACCCGGCCGCGAACGCCGTCTCAAGCGTCTCGCGCTGCTTCTCCGTGAGCCGGTCTCGGAACACCGACTGGGCGTCCGACACGTCAGGCTCGTTGCGCTGCACCGTCCGCTGTGCCTGAATCGTCGAGCCCGGACAGTGGTGCTCGACCAAGCCGACGAGCTGGCGTTTGTCCCTCCCGGACGGGAACTCGACGACGAGCCGAAACTCGCCGTCGCGGATCCTCCCCGACGCGACGCGCCCCCCGTGCTCCGCGACGGCCGTGACGAGCGCGTCCGCGGCGGTCGTCGTGGCCTCGAACTTCAGCTCGTCTCCGTCCGCGGACTGGACCTCAAAGCCGTCGAAGAACGCGATCTCTGCGGCGATATCCTCGACCGTCGCCGCCGACACTCCCTCGACGCGGCCGTACACGAGAGTCCCGCTCTCGGTTCGGATGACGCTCGTGATGTCGAGCGCGCACTCGTGGTCGGCCGTGAGCGCGACCAGGGGCGCTGCCACGCCGTCGACCCGGAACTCCAGCTGGAGGATCGTGTCCTCCACGAGGGCGTCCTTGCGTTCGATGGCGGCGAGGGCGTGCCCGACGGCGTCACAGAGCCGTTCGAGGATCTCCGTCTCGTCGGTCGAGAACGCGGCCGCCGATCCGGCGTAGAGTGCGAGGACCCCGTAACAGACGCCCTCGTAGGCGATGGGAAGCGCTGCGACGGAGCGGTACGGCTGTCCCTCCAACTGCTCGCGAACGGCTCGGTACTCCGGATCTGACTGGACGTCCCGCACGACGCGGCTGTCCCGCGCCCGGAGGGCCTTCGATTCGGGCCCCTCCGCCGCCGTGTCGTACCCGACCGGTATCGTCGCGTCGCCAAGGTCGGCGGAGTCGCTCGACGCCGTGACGCGTGGCGACAGCCGATCGGTCGGCTGGTGGAGCTCGCCGATCCAGGCGAACTGATAGGCGTCCGACTCGACGAATCGGTCGCAAACAGCCCGTTCCAGCTCCTCGCGGGTCGAACACGTGATGACCGCGTGCGTGACGTCCTGGCCGATCCTGTTGAGGTGGTTCAGGGATCGCAGCTGTTCGCGATGGCGTGCCCGCTCGCGGTGGGTCTCCTCGACGGCGTGGCGGACGGCCCGGAGGAGGCCGTCGCCGGTCACCTCGTCTTTCACCAGGTAGTCCTTCGCTCCGCTGCGAATGACGTCGACGCCGAGGTCGCGGTCGTCCGGGTCCGCGAGGACGATCACGGGGGTGAACCCGCACTGATCGATGACTTTGACGAGCGTCTCGCAGCCGCCGCTGTCCGGTAGGTCGAGGTCGAGCAGGATCACGTCGAACTCGGCTTGGGTGAGCCGATCGATCCCGGCGTCGAGGGTCGACGCGCGGTGCGTCCGAATCCGCTCCGGCGACGAGCCGTCGAGGTCGATCTGGTCGAGCGCGTCGGCGCCCTCTCGAAGGAGCTCCTCGAACACGCGCGCGTCGCCAGCGTCGTCCTCCACGAGGAGGACGTCCAGCTCGTCGGTCACGACTGCCGCACCTCGTTCCGCGGGAGTTCGACGTCTCCGGGCCGGACGGGCGCGAACCGCTCGACGGCCGTGTCGGCGAGGGGGAGGGACCGGTGAGTGTCCCGAAGCCGCTCCGTCCGGTGACCGGTCGAGGCGTCGAGAGCGGCGTCGACCACCGCTCGGAACCGCAGCGCGTCGGCGCGGTCGTCCGTCCCGCTCCGGAACCCCGGCGCCGTCACTTCTGGTCGGGGACTCGTGGTACCGTGGTGGCCCTGGGTCATTTACTCTCTCCTTCTCTCACGGCTTCCAGTCTCCCTCCTTGTCGCGGTCGTACATCTCGCCCGTCGCCTGTCGCTCTCTGGGCCAGAACGCGACCGCGGCCGCCACCGCGTAGCTGACGCCGACCACTGCGACGACCACCTCGCCGGGGACCCCGACGATTCCGGCCGTGCCGAACGGATCCTGGTCCGTCGAGAACACGGTGAGTCGAACGATCCACGCCACAAGCAGGACCGTCTGGAGCGGGAGATAGACGCGCCGGTACCGGCGCGCGTAGGCTTCGACGAACGGCATCTTGATCGAGGGCCGGCGGAGGTCGGTGCCCAACTCGAGCGCCCAGTCGTCGTGATCGGCGCGGTTCTCCGGGTCGATGGAGGCGGCGAACACGTTCCGCTCGAGCAGGCGGACGCGGGCGCGCCACACGTCGTACCGCTGGTACCGGCGCGTCTCGACGAGATGGAACGTCATCACGGTAATCATCCCGACCAACAGGAGATAGTGCGGATTGTCGGGACTGGAGAACACCCAGGTCAGGACCGCCGCGATGATCGTCACCGTCCAGTTCGTCGTCTTGTCGAGCCGGCCGCGCCAGGTGGTCACCCGGTCCATCTCCCCCCGGTACAGCGCGGTGAGGCCGGATGACACGTCACCGACCGATTCCTCACTGGGTCTATCGCCGTCGTCAACACGTTCAACCGCCATATCCGATCATCCGTGCGCGCGTAGATGAGCGTTCGGGTACGGCGAACTGCGGGCCGCTCCCGTCGACACCGACCTCAGTTACCCTCTGACGGAATGAACGGGCCGACGGAGACGGTCTGCCGAGCGACGGTCGCAGCTCGGAGGATGTACGCGACGAACAGGGCCAGCGGGGCGATGATGACTCCGATCCCGACGCTGACGACCGCGGGTAGCACCGCCGCCGGAAGCGTGACGGAGTTCGTCCGATAGACGAGCGTCAGGACTATCGCGCCCATCAAGGCGGTCATCCCCGAGTAGACCAGCAGCCGCGAGAGCGTCGCGAGATCCCGCTGGATGGCGATCGTCTTGTAGAACTGCCGGACGACGGCGAGGGAGTCGAAGAGGTCCTCCAACGCTTGGAAGTCCGCCAGCGCCTCCTCGGGGAGTGACTCCGCGTACTCGTTCCGAAGGTGTCTGACAGCGGTCATATTTTGCGCGTACTCCGTTCCCAAAATGACGCCGAGTACGTCGTTCACTCTCGCGTTCGCTTCGAGCTGCGCGTCGATGCTCTCCCCGTAGGCGGCGATGTCGCGCAGTGCGCTCGTGAGCGCTGTCGGTGGGTTCCAGTCTGTGCCGTCGCCGGCCGTCACCAGTTCGGCGGCGCGGTCGCTCAGCGTCGTTGCGAGCAGCGAGAGGAACTCCGCCGGGTCGTTGGGGGTCGAGTGGACCTCCGCGATCTCCGCGACGGTCCGCCGCAGGTCCCGCGATCCGTTGAGCCTGTCTGTCAGCACGTTGATCGACCCGAACACGCGCGAGAGGACGAGCTGATTGATCGAGAGCGCGACCGTGAGGAGCGTGATGATCCCGGAGATGAGTCCGCTGCTGAACATCCTCGCCACGAAGCCCTCCGGCCCAACCGCCATGACGCCGGCGAAGACGAGCGTCCCCACGACGGTCACGACCACGACGACGATGCCGCTCGCGACGGCCCTTCGGTCTCCGTTGACGAGCACCCACCTCGCCACGCGTTCCCGCCTTGTCTCGTCGTCGTGTACGGCACTCGCCGTTCGAGGCTCGGAGGTCATACGGTACGCACGGCCAGAACCTGCATAAATACCCGTGTGCTACCGTGGTCCGTGCGTCGGAAGCTCGCTGTCGGGGTCGCGGGTGTCCGCGCTCTGACTGGCGACGAACGGAGAGCGGAGCGCTACGCGGGGATTCGAACGGCTGCGAGGCGATGTGAGGACCGAGTCCACGAGGGCTGGCGGCCTGCGGAGTCGGCCTTCCGGACTATTGGTTTTCGCCCCGAACCGGGAACGCCACTTCGACGGTCGCCTTGTACTCGGTGATCGATCCGTCTTCGACTTTCGCCGTGTGGTCCTGAATTTCGACGCCCGTGATGTTATCGACGGTCCTGCTCGCCTCACGAACCGCCTCGTGAGCCGCGTCCTCCCACGATTCGGATGAGGTGCCCAGCACTTTGATGATCTTGACTGCGGTCATGTGTTCGTGTCCACCCACGCGACCTCCCCTATTAATTATAAATCTGTTACTGCGCATCGAGGGGGCTTACCGCGAATAAGACGCCGGTACTGTCGGTCGCGTCGGCCCGAGACGGCCGCTCGGGAAGCGAGGGGATCCGATCGACTGGCCAACCGGGCGTCTCGGTGGCCGCGGTAGCGCACAGGCAGACCGGCGCCGCGCGTCGTTCTCAGCTCCGTCCCGTCGCGGGAGGGCCCCGTTCAATCCTCTTCGACGGCGGTGAGTTCTTCCCGCGGAGCGTTACAGTTGGGACACGACTCCGGCAGTCCCTCCTCCAGTTCGCCCATCTCTCCGCATTCGCCGCACCGCCACATCAGGTATCCCTCGCCGAACTCCTTTCCCGGCAGTTCCTCGACCTCGCTCTCGCCGGGCGTCATCAACTCCGCCTCGAACCCGTCGTCGGTGAGACCGCTCACGCGCCCCACCAGTTGCCTGTCGCCGTCGTACACCAGCTCTCCCGGCTCGATCGACGTACTGTGGACTCGGTCTTGATCGTCCATACCCCCTCGTTCGTTCGCACGCGTATTCAATCTAGGGGGCGCCGCGCGTGGCGCCGCCTTCGGCGACCGTGCGGACCGGCTCTGACGGTGGTACTCCGGAATAAACACTCGGCAGGGGCAAGCAGAACTCTTAGACTTGAACGCGGTGTCGATCGGATCGCAATGCAAGACAAGTCGACGTTGACAGCGGACGACGAGGGCAAGAACGTGATAAACTCCGAGGGCGACCAGGTCGGTCGCGTCATCAAGGTGGAGCACGGTTCGGCACACGTCGACCCCGACCCGGGGCTGACCGACACGCTTCGGTCGAAACTGGGCTGGGGCAAAGACGACGAGGACAACTACCTGCTC
Organism: Halorubrum sp. AD140; assembly: GCF_034497445.1. Taxonomy (NCBI): domain Archaea; kingdom Methanobacteriati; phylum Methanobacteriota; class Halobacteria; order Halobacteriales; family Haloferacaceae; genus Halorubrum; species Halorubrum sp. AD140. The sequence continues at coordinate 51,855 of NZ_JAXRUU010000002.1, read as the reverse complement.
GACTCCTCTAGCATCGAACGCATCTCCGACGACGAGATCCACCTGAGCAGGTAACGCCGCCCACTGACCATTACTCGTCCCTCTCCTGCCGTTGCGTTTTCGAGCCCGGTACGTTCCACGCGGACGCCGTGGCGGCGCTCTCCTCGCCGACGAGTGGAGCGATGCGTACCTGACGGCGATGAGGCGTGGCCGACCGATCGCGTCCACCCACAGGGTTTTGCTACCGCGGGGCGTCTGTTGAGTCCATGAGTCCCCGATTGCGAGTGCGGTCACCCAGTGCCGTCGATCACCGACCCGTGTCATGAGTATCGTCCAGAGATTGAGGCGGTGGCGAGACTGGTTCCCCGTCCCGAACCGGACCACCGGCTTCGGCCTGAAGCGGTGGATCTTGCTCGACGCGCACCGGCTGGCAGTGACCGGTGCGTTGCTCACGGTGGTGTTCGCGATGTTCATGGCTCTCGCGACGGTGTGGACCTTCGAGATGCAGGCGCTACTGACGGACACCTCAACCGTTCAGACGATCCTCAACACGCTTCTGAGCGGCATGATCCTCCTGGTCTCCATCGTCGTCTCGATCAACTCGATCGTCCTCTCACACGACATCACGTCCATCGAAAATCAGGAGAACCGGATCCAGGCCGCGATAAATTTCCGTCGGGACCTCGGCGCACTGACCGACGTCGAGGAGAACCCGTCCGACCCCTCGTCGTTCCTCCAGGCGATGTCCAGCATCATCCGTGCTCGTGCGGCGGATCTCACGGGCGATTTAGACGGTGTCGAACAGGACGTCGTCGAGGACGTCGAGGAGTACGCGGATACGGTTTCGGACGCCGCTGAACGGCTCGGAGCGGTCGAGGACACCTCCGGCGCGGAGTTCGCCGTCCTGTGGAAGGGGATCGGGTTCGACTACGGGTCGCACATCGAGCGATCTCGGACGCTTATGACGTCCCAAGACGCGTCGTCCGAGCGCTTCGACGAACTCATCGAGGCGTTCGAGCTGTTCGCCATCGGGAAGGAGTACTTCAAAACGCTGTACTATACGAAGGAGGTGTCGAAGCTGTCCCAGACGCTACTGGTCGTCTCGCTCCCGGCCATCCTGTTTAACGCCTCGGCGATCATCGCGATCGACGGCGGGGTTCTCCCGGACGCCACAATCCTCGGTCTCCCGCCGCTACAGACCTTCGTGGCCGTCGCGTTCACGATCTCGATCGCGCCGTACCTCGTGTTGACCGCCTACATGCTCCGGCTGTCGACCGTCGCGCGCCTGACGGCTGCGGGCGGGATCTTCTCGCTGAAGTAGCGGGCGGCGGTGTCGTCGACGGTCCGCCGCGCGCCGGCGAAGTTTTATTCGTGCTGTCGACGAACAAGAACGTATGGTAACGGGATATCTCGGGTCGTTAGTCGCGTTCGTCGTCGCCCTCCTGGTCGGGGGACTCGCAATATACATCAGCGCTCGCGTCATCGCCGACGTCGACGACTACAGTCACGCCGTCGTCACCGCGCTGGTCGGTGCCATCGCGTGGGCACTGACGGCCTGGATCCCGCTCGTCGGCCCCCTCATCGCCCTGATCGTGTGGATCGCCGTCATCAACTGGCGGTATCCGGGTGACTGGGTCAAAGCCGTGCTCATCGGCCTGGTGGCCTGGGTCTCCGCCCTCGTCATCCTCTTCGTCCTGAACACGGTCCTCGGACTGGGGATCGGCGCCTTCGGCATTCCGGGGATCTGACGAACCGAGGACGACACTCCTCCGACCTCTGGGGATCCCTGGAGGGGTCGGGAGGTGGCGGCGACGCGAGTCGGCATCGCCTCTCTCGGGCCTCGGCTGGCCGAGAACGTCCCCGCACCGGCGGGGGTCGTCGGAGACTCGTCGCGGGCGGACGCCCGTCCCCCCGTGTCGGTCGGAACGCGGCCGTGAGACAGGCTGTCTCGGTTCGCTCGGTTGCCTCCCCTTACTCCGGTAAGCACGACGTATCCGTCCCCGTCGACGGTCTCGACCGTTCGGTTGCTGCTCCTTACTCGGGTAAGTACGGCGTATCCGTCTCTGTGTCCGGTCGGTGCTGCCGACCGGCGACCTCCCGTCGCCAGAGCCGCCGTCGCGGTCCGCGAGACGCGACCCTCGTTACAGGCGTACGGTTGTAACGGACAGTCGCGTTCGACGGTACCGGCCATTCGAGAGACCGTTCACCGCTCCACGTCACGCTGATAATGATTCTACCCATACACAACAACAAAAATATACTTCTGCTTTACTATACGTAATCTGGTAAATAACTGTCGGTTCCGGTCGATGGTAACTGAGCAGCACGGTGAGGTCCTCTGGGGGAAACTCGTCTGCGTGATCGCCGATCCGGTACCGCCATCGCGATAGCTGTATTTCCAACACAAATCCGAATAACCGCCTTCTTTATTCGATATCAGAACTATTTCGACAATCATTGCGTCGTATCGACCGTACCGTTCGTTCTACGATACGCTCCGTCCCTCCGCACGCCGCTCTATCGTCCTCTCACTGTCGGCTCGCTGCCGGAGCCGTTTTCGATCTCGACCGCCCTCGCTCGCAGCCTATTTATAGAAATCATAGATATAATTATATTTGATATATTGTGGGGATAGAGCTTCTCAGCCGCTCGGGGAGGACGCGCTGTCGCCGCTCTCTGGACGCTCGCGGTTCGACCGCGGCTCCGGTCGGGTTCGACTCCGAGAACGCCGTCTTTTATTTTCCGTCCGGTTCACCGGTCGGTATGCAGCTCTCCGAGTACGCGCGGCGGCTCGACGAGGAACTCGACGCGGCGGCGTACGCCGACGTCGACGCCAGCGCGAACGGACTCCAGGTCGGGCCGGACGACGTCGAGGTCGAGCGCGTCGCGTTCGCGGTCGACGCCGCGCGGGCGACGATCGACGCCGCGGCCGACGCGGGCGCCGACGTTCTCGTCGTCCATCACGGGATCTCGTGGGGCGGCATCGACCGCGTCACCGGTCGGACGTACGAGCGGGTCGCGGCGCTGATCGAGCGCGACGTCGCCCTGTACGTCTCCCACCTCCCGCTGGACGGCCACATCGACCTCGGCAACGCGGCCGGCGTCGCGGGCGCGGTCGGCCTCGAGGACCGAGAGCCGTTCGGCGAGATCGGGCCGATCACGATCGGGACGATCGGCGAGCTGGCGGAGCCCCGGTCCGCCGCGTCGCTCCGCGAGACGCTCGACGGGTTCGAGGGGCAGCCGGACGGCGAGGCGTCGCCGACGCGCGTGCTCGACTTCGGGCCCGACGAGATCGCGCGGGTCGCGGTCGTCACCGGCTCCGGCGTCGACTGGCTCGAGGAGGCCGTCGAGGCGGGCGCCGACGCGCTGATCACGGGGGAGGGGAAGGGGAAGGCCTACCACGAGGCGCGGGAGGCCGGGCTCACGGTGTTCCTCGCCGGCCACTACGCGACCGAGACGTTCGGCGTTCGGTCGCTGGCGTCGCTGTCGGCGGAGTGGGGCCTGGAGGCCGAGTACGTGAGCCATCCGACCGGGCTCTGAGACGGGACCGATCCGTCGCCCCCGAACGCATCCCTGCCGGCCGCTGCCGAACGCAACTCTTACCGCCCGCGTCCGCACACTCCGGATATGCGCGATCACTTCGAGATCCGGGACCACGACGCCGCCGGGCGGATCGGCCGGCTGGAGGTCCCCCGCGCCGGGGTCACGGTCGAGACGCCGGCGCTGCTACCGGTCGTCAACCCCAACGTCCTCACGGTCGAGCCGTCGCGGCTCCGCGGGGAGTTCGGCGCGGAGATGCTGATCACGAACTCCTACATCATCCGGAGCACGGACCGGATCCGCGACCGCGTGCTGGAGCAGGGGCTCCACGAGTTCCTCGGGTTCGACGGCGCGATCATGACCGACTCCGGCTCCTTCCAGCTCGCCGAGTACGGCGACATCGACGTGACCACCGAGGAGATAATCGAGTTCCAGCGGCGGATCGGCAGCGACGTGGCGACCCCCGTCGACGTGCCGACCCCGCCCGACGCGGACCGCGAGCGCGCCGAGCGCGAGCTGGAGACGACGGAGCGGGCGCTCGCGGATGCGGCGGCCGCGGAGACGGGAGAGATGCTCGTCAACGCGCCCGTGCAGGGGTCGACGTTCCCGGACCTCAGGACGGAAGCCGGGCGACACGCCGCGAACACCGACCTCGACGTGTTCCCCGTCGGAGCGATGGTCCCCCTGCTCAACGCCTACCGCTACGCCGACGTCGTCGAGGCGGTCCGCGCCGCGAAGCGCGGGCTCGCACCGGACGCCCCCGTCCACCTGTTCGGCGCGGGACACCCCATGATGCTCGCGCTGGCGGTCGCCGCCGGCTGCGACCTGTTCGACTCGGCCGCCTACGCGCTGATGGCGCGCGACGGACGCTACCTGACCGTCTCGGGGACCGAACACCTCGAGGAGATGGAGTACTTCCCCTGCTCGTGTCCCGTCTGCGCCGAGCACACGCCCGCGGAGCTCCGGGAGACGGAGGGAGACGGGGAGACCGACGCCGAGCGGCTGCTGGCCGAGCACAACCTCCACGTCACCTTCGAAGAGCTTCGTCGCGTGAAGGCCGCGATCCGGTCCGGGAACCTCCTCGAACTCGTGGACCGCCGCGCCCGCGGCCACCCCGCGATGCTCGACGGGTACCGGGCCCTGCTCGACCGCGCCGACGAGTTAGAGCGCACCGACCCGGTCTCGAAGGACGCGTTCTTCTACACCTCTCACGAGTCGGCTCGGCGACCCGAGGTCCGGCGCCACCACGAGCGGCTCGCCCGGCTGGCGGTCCCGGACCGACTGCTACTCACGGAGTCGAACGCGCCCTCGACCCACGACTACGACGCGGTGTGGCGCGTGAAACCCCCCTTCGGTCCCTTCCCGCGGGCGCTCTCGGAGACGTACCCGCTCACCGCGGAGGTCCCCGAGCGGGTGGACGTGGCCGCGCAGGTCGCCGCCGCCGAGGGGGTCGCGAGCCTCGCCGCGGCGAACCCCGAGACCGAACTGACGCTCGGTCACGACGGGTGGCCCGAGACGGCCCTCGACGCGGTGCCCGACCGCGTCGAGACGGAGGACCTGCGGACGCTCGGGCGGTGAGCCTCGGGGAGGAGCCGAGCAGTCAACGGTCGACCGGCCCCATCCGTTCCGTGTAGTCCCACGTGTGGAGGCGCTCCGGCTCGATCCGGATCCGGACCTCCTCGCGCTCCGGGCGGAGGAGCCGCTCGCCCGTCGGGTTGTCGACACCGCCGAGGTACCGCTCCAGCAGGGCGCGGAGCAGCTCCTTCCCCTCGTCCGGCGACACCGTCGCGCGGCCGCGGCCCCTGACGCCCCTGTACGGCGGGTCGTTCGTCGACACCTCGAAGGAGACGCGGGCGTCGTGTGCGAGGAACGAGACGAGGTCGGCGTCGGCGCTCGTCGCGCAGTGTACCGCGCCGTCCCACGAGAACCACAGCGAGACGATCCACGGGTCGTCCGCGGGAGTGCGACAGCCGATGCGGATCGGGACCCGCGCCTCGCCGAGGAACTCGTCGACGCGGTCGCGGTCCCACGGGCCGGACAGCTCCATAGCGACCGTTGGGACCCCGGGACCGTAACCGTTCGGCCGCGGGCGACGCCGGACCGGGTCCGATCGCGGGCCACCCGGCCCGGAGCGTCCGGAGACCTCGTCCCGGTCGACGCGAGTTCAGACCGGCTCCAGCGCGGTGATCGACCGGAACCCGCCGAGGATAACGCGCTCCTCGGCGACCAGCGGAGCGGTCTCGGGGGCGACGTCCGGGAGGTCGACCTCCCGACGGACCGCGCCGGTCGCCGCGTCGAGTTCGCGCAGGACGCTCCACTCGTTCCGCTCGTTGGCGGTGACAAGCACGCGGTCGCCGACCACCGTCGGACCGGTGAACCAGAAGTGGCCGTCCGTCCGCGGCGATTCGTCGGCCGGCGCGTGGGTCCACAGCTCCTCGCCCGTCTCCGGGTCGAGCGCCGCGATCCGGCCCGGCCGGTCGGATGGATCGTCGTACCGGGCGAACAGCCGGTCCGGACCGATCGCGACCGGATCGAAGTCCGGGGGCGAGATCTCCGTCTCCCGCCCGTAGCGGGACTCAGGGGCCGAACGGGCGGTCCAGCGGCGGCTCCCGTCCCCGACGTCGAGGGCGACGAGGCGGCGATCGAAGGTGGTCACGAGGACCAGTCCGTGACCGATCGCCCGCATCTCACTCACCCGCGGGACCTCGTCGGACCGCCAGCGCTCGTCTCCCGTCTCGGCGTCGAGGGCGACGACGCCGTCGCGCTCGCCCGCGTCCCCGTCCGTCGTTCCGTTTCCGTCGCCGTCCGTCGTTCCGTTTCCATCGCCGTCCGTCGTTCCGTTTCCGTCGCCGGACGCCTCGTCCGCCGTCCCGTCCCCGGACCGGTCCCAGCCGTACAGCGGCACGAACGCCGCGCCGTCCGCGGCACGCGGCGCGAACGCGTGGGCGGGGTACGACCGCGCCCACGACCGCTCGCCGTTGCCGTTTCCGACCGCGACGACGGCCGACGCGTCCGCTTCGTCGACGCGGCGACCGGACCCGATCAACCGCCCCGCGACGGGAACCGACCGCGTTCCGAGTCCCGCCGGCGGTGCGGCCGTCCACGCCTCGCTCCCGTCGACCGCCGAGTGCGCGCGGAGCCGGTCGCCGTCGTGGTAGTACAGCAAGTCGCCGGCGACCGCCGGCGGCGACGCCCCAGTCCGGTCGGCGGTGAACCGGGCGCTCCACGCCTCCTCGCCGGTCGAGAGGTCGATCGCGCGGAGCCGGTGTCGGTCGTCGAGGAACCAGTCGGCGGTGTAGGCCAGCCCGTGCGCGACGACCGGGTCGCTCGCCTCCTGCGGCTTCCGCTCCGTCCACGCCACCGCGAGGTCGCCGTCGGGGAGCGCCGCCGTGGGCGCTCGTCGCGTCGACGCCGGATCGCGACCGACGACCGGCCACGCGGTCTGGTCGACGGCGCGCGTGACGGCGGTCGGGTCGGGGTCCGGATCGGTCCAGGGCGGGCGCCCGACTCCCGTCGCGTAGCCGGCGACCCACCCGACGCCGGTCGTCAGGCCGACCGCGCCCGCGGAGAGCGCCGCGCGTCGAGAGACGGGGAGGCGGCGGTTCCCGTCGTCCGCCTCGGGGTCGCCGTCGTCTCGCTCGTCGCGGTCTGAGTCGTCACCGTCGCTGGGTCCGTCGGCGGAGGGCATCGTCGGGCGGTCCTCGGGGGAACGGCATGAGTCTTGGGTCCCCCGTCGGTCCGGGACGCGCCGCGGAACGCAACACAGTTGACCGTCCCCCGGCGAGGAGGCGTATGACCGACCACTTCGAGGTCCACGAGCGCGACGGCGCCGCCCGTCTCGGGGAGCTCCGGCTCGCCGATCCGGTGACGACGCCCGCGCTCGCGGACCCCTTCCTCGAGGACGCGGGCAGCCTCTGGGCCGGCGACCGCGAGGTTCCCGACGGCGACGAGGCCGCCCTCACGGTCCTCCCGCACCGCTCGTTCCCCGCGGGGACCCGGGAGGAGGTCCGCGAGTCGTTCGCGGTCGACCACCCGGACGTCGAGTTCCCCTCGGCCGCCGTCGTCGACAGCGCCGGGGCGCGCGACGTGGGCGCCGACGCGTACCTGCTCTCTGACGCGTCCGGGTTCGTCGGCCACGGCGAGGCGTTCCGCGATGCGATCCTCTCCGCGAAGGACGCGCTCCCGGCCGACACCGCCCTGTTTCTCTCGGGCGTCGCCACGCCGCTGAACGTCGCCCTCTTGGCGTACGCCGGCGTCGACCTCGTGGACGCGACGCTCGCGCGAACCAAGGGGACGGAAGGGATGTACTGCACCGCCGACGCCGAGCATTTCCTCGAGGACCTCGACGAGCTGCCCTGCGCCTGTCCGGCCTGTGCGACGCCCCGCGCGGAGTTCACCCGCGCCGACTGCGCCGAGCACAACGTGAACGCGCTCCGCGCGGAGCTCCGGCGCGTGCGCGAGCGCATCCGGGCGGGTCGCCTCCGCGACTACATCGAGGGGCAGACGCGCCACGAGCAGTGGCTCACGGCCGCGTTCCGCGAGTTCGACGACCAGTGGGGCTACCTGGAGGAGCGGACGCCGCTGATGCGCGACGCCGAGGTGACCGCGGCGACCGCGGAGACGCTGGACCGCGTCGAGATCCGGCGGTTCGCCGACCGCGTGACGAGCCGGTACCGGAACCGGTTCACGGACCAGCCGCTCGTCCTCGTGCCCTGTTCGGCGACGAAGCCGTACAGCGACTCCCAGAGCCACGGGCAGTTCCACGACGCGGTCCAGTGGCGCGGCCACACCGTCTCGATGACCTCGCCGATCGGCGTGGTCCCTCAGGAGCTGGAGACGACCTACCCGGCTCAGCACTACGACGCGGTCGTCACTGGCGACTGGAGCGAGGACGAGATCGGGTTCGTCGCCGAGGTGCTCCGCCGGTACCTCGTCCGCAACGACTACTCGCGGGTGATCGCGCACGTCCCCGACCACGGCTACCGCGAGATCTGCGAGCGCGTCGAGGACGCTCCGGGGATCGACGTCCCCTTCGAGTACACCTGCGTCGACCACCCGACCACGGACGAGTCGCTCGGCGAGCTGAACGCCGCGTTACGGGGCGAGCCGGCCTACAGCAAGCGCGAGCGCGAGCACAACACCGTCCGAGCGATCGCCGACTACCTGCTCGGCGACGGTGCCGGCGACGACCTGTTCGGCGGTCCGGGCGAGGCCGACGTCCGCACCACCGGGCGCTACCCCAAACTGCAGGTGTGGGGCGACGACCCCGACGCCGGCCGCGAGGGCGAGCCCGGCGAACAGCTGGCGACGATGGTGCCCCAGTACGGCACCCTCTCGTTCACCCTCGCCGGCGCGCGGCGATGGGTCGAGAGCGACGCCCCCACCAAACGGGTCGAGATCGACGCGTTCGTCCCGCACGGCTCCGTGCTCGCGCCCGGCGTCGTCGACGCGGACGACGACATCCGCGTCGGCGACGAGGTCGTCATCGAGGGCTCGAAGGCGTTCGCGGTCGGCCGCGCCGAGATGTCCGGCCCGGAGATGGTCGAGTCCACCCGCGGCGTCGCCAGCGAGGTCCGGCACGTCGACGAGAAGTAGGGGCCGCGGTCGCGGGATCCACACCTAACCGATTAGGGTGTGCGACTAAGCGGTCTCGGGAGCATCGTCCTGTCGTCAGAGGCACACGCCTGACATCCCTGCCATCCCCGACTCCCTGCCGTTCGGCTCTCCGCGATCCTTCGCTCTCCCGTGTGCGACGGCTCCGCCACCGAGCGCCGTGGGGCCGCCTCTCGCGGTGTGGGAGGAGGAAGATTGAAAGCAGTGCCTGTAGATGTGTCACCACATGTCCTCCAAGAACGCCGCTCGGACAGCGGATCGGGTGACGTACGTCGAGTTCTCGCTCTCGAGCCCCGCACACCCGTTCGTCGCGGTGTCCGCGCTGGACGGCGGAGCGGCGCAGTTGGAGACGTTCGTCCCACGGGGAGCGGGGAGCTACGCCGAGTATTTCTCGATCACCGGCGTCGAGCCCGAGGTCGTCCTCGCGCGCGCCCACGACCACCCGTCGGCGGACGCGCGCGTCGTCGACCGGTTCGAGGACGGGGGGTTGTTCGAGTTCGTCGTGGACGGCGGCTGTCCCGCGGTCTTCCTCGGCGAGGCGGGCGCGTTCCCCTGTACCGTCGAAGGCAGGGACGGGAGCGGAACCATCGGGGCGGAGGTGCCGCCGTCCGAGGACGTCGCGACGGTGATCGACGACTTCCTCGAGGCCTACCCCGACGCCGACCTGACGCGCAAACGGGAGCAGTCGTACGGGACGCCGACCTTCGGACCGCGGTACCTCCAGGCGGCGCTCGAACACGACCTGACCGACCGCCAGCGCGAGGTCCTCGAAACGGCCCACGACGTCGGATACTACGACTGGCCGCGGGAGGTCACCGCCGAGGAGCTCGCCGACCGGTTCGACATCTCTCCGGCGACGCTCCACCAGCACCTCCGGGCCGCCGAACAGAAGCTCATCGCCCTGGCGCTCAGACGGGCGTGACGCGTCGGTCCCGCGGGACGGCGAGAGCCGCCGGATCAGTAGCTTCAAAGCCGCGCCGGACCGATCCCCGAACATGACGCTCGAAAAGGACGTGGACTGTCCCTCCTGCGGCGAGACCCAGTCGTTCTACCGGACCGCGGCGATGACCCTTCACCTCGGTGAGAAGACGAAGTGGCGCTGCCCCGAGTGCGGCTACGGCTACGTCGAGATCGACGGCATCGACACGCTGCCGGCCTGAACGACCCTCTCCCGGCCTGAACGACCCTCTCCCGGCCTGAACGATCCTTTCCGACCCGAACGACGGCCGCGACGCTCCCTCGGTTCGCTCTCACGCCGCGATCCGGACCAGCTCGCTCAGGGCGGTCAGAGTCCCCACCGAGACGACGGTCGTGACGAACACGGTGAGCGAGGCGAACTCCGTGTCACCGCCCAGCTCGGCCGCGAACACGTACGTGGACACCGCCGCCGGGGTCCCGACCATGACGACGCCCGCGGTGAGGGTCGCCGGGCCCGCGCCGAGCAGCGCGAACGCGGCCCAGGCGATCGCCGGCATACACGCCAGCTTCAGCGCGACGACGGACGCGATCGCGGGCCCGTCGAGCGCCGACCGATCGGCCGTGAGGCTCGCACCGACGCAGATCAGCGCGAGCGGCAGCGCCAGCGAACCGACGCCGTCGAGGGCGACCGCGGCCGCGGGTGGGACCGGAAGGCCGAGGCCGCCGACCCCGACGCCCGCGGCGAGCGCGACGAGGACCGGATTCGTCGCCAGCGACCGGAGCCGTCCCCCGAGGTCGACGGCCGGGCCGCCGCCGCGCAGCGAGACCAGCACGAGGACCGTCAGCGGCACCTGGATCAGGAGGCCGATCCCGAGCACCAGGCTCGCGATCGCCGTTATCTCGGCGTCGAACGTCGCCGCGACCAGGGGGATACCGAGGTAGCCGAGGTTCGAGTGGTACGACTGGACCACGGCCACCCCGCGTCGCCCGCTCGGCACCCGGTTTCGGTGGACGACCCACGCGAGCAGCGCCGTCCCGAGGTACGCGGTGACGACCGCGACGAGCAGCGCCCACGAGGCCACGTCGCCGAGCGCCCGGTCGTACGTCGCGACGAAGACGAGCGCCGGGAGCGCGAGGTAGTAGGCGACCGCGTTGAGGCGCTCGCGACGGTCCGGGCCGAGGACGCCGACGGCCCGGAGCCCGGTGCCGACCAGCAGCACCGCGAGCAGCGCCAACAGCCTGCCGAGCACCTCCATGTGCCGACGGCGACGCGACCGCGGCTGTTGACCCTTCCGGTCAGGCTCGGGCCGGCGCCGACGCTGCCGGGTCGACGCGGTCGGTACGGAACGCGGGACGGGCGGGAAACAGAACGCGAGACGCCGGAGGGCGGGTCGGCGAACGGCCCGCCGCGATCAGTCGTCGCCGGTCTCGGTGGCCGCGATCGGGTCGCGCTCCTCGTCGGTCGACTCCGACTCGTCGGCCGTGATCGGGTCGCGCTCCTCGTCGGTGAATCCGGCGGACTCCTCCTGCCGGGCCGACGCCTCGGGGTCGAAGCGCGCCTCGATGTCCTGGTACCGCGGGACGAAGGAGAGCTCGTGGTGGCTCTCCGTCTCGTGGCCCAGGTACCGGTCCTCTAAGTCGAACTGGGCCCGTTCGTCGTTCTCGGCGATGTTCGCGAAGTCCTCGTAGGCCGCGTGAGCCCCGGAGTGGAGCCCGTACAGCGTGATGAAGATGTACCGGTAGCCGAGGTCGCCGAGCTCCTCGAAGGTCAGCGGGTCCTCCTGTTCGCTCCACGCGAACGACGAGGAGTAGTTGAAGGCGAGGTCGAGATCCGGGTGCGTCTCGTGTATCGTCTCGGCGTACCGGACCGCGTCCTCGCGGGACGGGTCGGGCATCTCCGGCCAGACGAGGTCGACGCCGGCGTCGGCGTAGATCCGGCCGCGTTCGAGGTGCTCCTCCCAGTCGCCGTTCGCGGAGCCGTACGCGTCGGTCCGCGCGATGATGACGGTGTCCTCGCTCTGTCTGGCGTCGACGGCCGCCTCGAAGCGCGAGCGCGCCTGCTCGCGGGAGACGATCTGCTTGCCCGCGATGTGGCCGCAGCGCTTCGGCGACGTCTGGTCCTCGATGTGGACCGCGGCGACGCCCGCCTTCTCGTACTCGCGGACCGCGCGGCGGACGTTGTGGACGCCGCCGTAGCCGGTGTCGCAGTCGGCGATCACCGGGAGGTTCGTCGCCTCGACCATCCGCTTCGCGTTCTCGACCATCTCGGTCATGGTGACCATCTCCAGGTCGGGGAAGCCGAACTGGCCGAGCACGGTGGAGTAGCCGCTCATGTAGGCGGCGTCGACCCCCGCCATCTCCGCGAGGCGGGCGTCGAGCGCGTGGTAGATCCCGGGCGCGAACGTGTACTCCTGCTCTTCGAACAGCTCGCGGAGCCGCCGGCCGGCCGGGTTGTCGATCTCTCTCGTGAAGACGTCGTCGTCGAGTTCGTTGGGGTGCATGGATGTCACTTCGTGGCTCCGTCGTCGTGGGATCGCTCGGTCGAAGGTCGATCGATCGCGGATCGATCGGTGGTGGGCCGTTCGGCCGCGGACCGCTCGGTCGAGCGTCGGTCCGTCGAGCCTCGGCGTCCCGCGCGGCTGTCGGCCGCGCGCCGCGTGAACGTCGTCGGGTCGGGCCGCGGTCCGGCGCCTGTCCCGGCCATCGGAACGGCGCTCATCGCCGACCTCCGTCGGTCCGCGCGCGACGAGTCGGTCGGAGGTCCGGAACCAGCGGGGCGTCCCGTTCCTCGGCGGTCGGCGGCCTGCTGGGGCGGCGGAACGTTCCGAATCGCTCAGCGCTCCCGTCGTCCGCGGGTCGCGCGGGCGTCTGCGTGCGCGTGGGGGGGACGAGCGGCGCCCCCGCCTCTTCGGTATTCGGCGTGCGGCCGGGAATCGGCGGTCGAGAAGCGTCGGCGGTCCGCTCGCGATCGGTCCGCTCGCGATCGGTCCGGGTCGTCGATCGATCGGTCGTGCGGTTCGTCGTGTCGTCCGTGGGTGTGGTGTCGTCAGGTGTCGTCATCGGGTCGTGTGGGCGGTTGTGGCGGTCGTCTGGTGATCGGTCGGTCGTCGCGTCGTGCTGCCGCGTGTCCGCGTACGGGTACTGACATTGCACTCGGTTCGTCCGGCGGCGCCGTAATAAACATAATGATTGATAATGATAATATTCGTTAATGTGTTTTACCCGTTTAAATGGGTCGTGGTATCACGAAACACGCTCGGACGCGTCGGGCGGACCGATCCCTTCTAACCGTTTCCGGCGCGTTGGTCCCGCCCGTGAACGAGCGCGACGCACTCCGCCGGCTCTCCGCTGCCCTGCCGCACGCGGGCGACGACGCCGCCGTCGTCGGCGACGCCGTCATCACGACGGACATGCTCCACGAGCGCACCGACTTCCCCCCGGGAACGACCCGGTACACCGCCGGGTGGCGCGCCGTCGGCGCGTCGCTCTCCGACGTGGCGGCGATGGGCGCGAGCGCGACCGCCGCGGTCGCCGTCTACGCCGACGCCGACTTCGATCCCGACCAGCTCGACCGGTTCGTCGCCGGCGCGGTCGACGTCTGCGAGGCCGTCGACGCAGAGTACGTCGGCGGCGACCTCGACAGTCACGAGGAGTTCACGACCGCCTCGACCGCGATTGGCGACCTCACCGACGCCGGCCCGGTGACCCGCTCGGGCGCCAGCCCCGGCGACGCGCTCTGCGTGACCGGCGAGTGGGGACGAACGGCGGCCGCGCTCCGCCTGTTCGACCGCGGCGGCGAGGGGTCCGTCGCGCGCGACGACGCACCGGCCGTCGAACGCGCCAACGACCTCTTCAGGTTCACCCCTCGCGTCGCCGACGGGGTCGCCCTCGCCGGCCGGGCCACGGCGATGATGGACTCCTCGGACGGGCTCGCCCGGTCGCTCCACCAGCTCGCTGAGGCGAGCGAGGTCGGGTTCGCGATCGACCGCGACCGGCTCCCGGTCCACCCCGCGGTCGACGACGTCGCCGACGGTCCGACCGACCGGTTCGAGCTGGCGGCGCACTTCGGCGAGGACTTCGAGCTCGTCTGTGCCGTCCCCGACGGCGACCTCGACGCCGCCCGCGAGGCCTGTCCCGGCGGACTCGTGCGCGTCGGGAGCGTCGTCGACGCCGCGGACGGCGTCACCGCCGCTGGCGACCCCCTCCCCGACCGCGGCTACACGCACGGGTAGCTGGCTGCCCGCCCGATCCCTCGATGCTTATTGGCCGGGCCCCCTCGTGGCGACCATGTCGACCGAGACGGAGTGGATGCTGGCGGGCGAGCCGTACGATCCGACCGATCCGACGCTCGTCGCCGACCGCGATCGCGCCCGCGATCTCTCCCGCCGATACAACGCGACGAGCGGGAGAGAGCGCGGGCGTCGCGAGCGGCTCCTCCGCGAGCTCTTCGACGCGATCGGCGAGGACCCGACCGTCCAGCCGCCCGTCCGCTGCGACTACGGGTACAACGTCGCGGTCGGCGACGGCTTCTTCGCGAACTACGGCTGCGTCTTCCTCGACGCGGCCCCCGTCTCGTTCGGCGACCGCTGCCTGCTCGGCCCGGGCGTCCACGTCTACACGTCGACGCACCCGATCGACCCCGCCGAGCGCGCCACCGGCCGCGAGCGCGCCGAGCCGGTGACCGTCGGCGACGACGTCTGGCTCGGCGGCCGCGCGGTGCTCAACCCGGGCGTGACGGTCGGCGACGGCGCGGTGGTCGCCTCGGGTTCCGTCGTCACGAGGGACGTGCCGGCGCGGGCCGTGGTCGGAGGGAACCCGGCGCGGGTGATCCGGGAGATCGAGTGAGAACGGAGGAGGGAGGCCCTACGCCAGCACGTCGGCGAGGACGGAGGCGACGCTGACGACGCTGCAGCCGCGCTCGATGGTGTCGCTTCCGACGATGCGGTCGACGCCGGCGCCGCGGAGCTTCGTCACGGCGTTGGCGACGAGCATGGGGTGGACGCAGGCCGCGAACACCCGCGCCGCGCCGCGGTCGTTCAGGACGGCGACCGACTCGCTCATCGTCGACCCGGTGGCGACGATGTCGTCGACGACGACGACGTCGCGCTCGGAGACCGGGGCGTCCGACGGCGACACCTCGATCGCGCCCGTCTCGCGGTCGCGTCGCTTCTCGAAGTAGTCCGTCTCGCCCGCGCCGTACGCGTCCCGGACCGTCTCGGCGATGCCGATCGCGCCCTCGTCCGGTGCGAGAAACAGCGGTTCGCCGAGGTCGTCGGGCAGCGGCTCCGCGAGGACGCCCGCGGCGTCGACCGTCTCGACGGGGGCGTCGTAGAAGTCGGCGACGGCCGGCTCGTGAGGGTTGACGAGGACGACGCGGTCGGTTCCGGTGGAGACCGCCCGCGCCATCGCCCGCGCCGAGACGGGCTCGCCGTCGCCGAACGACTGGTCCTGCCGGGCGTACCCCATGTACGGGACGACGGTCGTCACGCGCTCGGCGCCGGCCTCGCGGACGGCGTCCTGCAGCTGGAGCAGTTCGACCCACGCCGCGTCCGAGTCGGTCGTCGCGACGACAGTCGCCTCGTCGTCGTCGAAGTCGGGCACCGCCGCGAGCGCCTCGCCGTCCGGGAACCGGTCGTACGTCGGCGTGGCCAGCCGCCGACCCGTCTCATCGGCGAGCGCGGCCGCGAGCAGCTGTGAGCTGGATCCGGGAACGATCATGGCCGTTCGTTCCCCAGACACCGATAAACCAGTTTCCTTACTCGGGCGGAGACGAGACCTCGAACCGGGTGCCCGCGCCCCACGCGAGCGTGTGACGCACCGCGGCCACAGGGGCGGATATTTACGCGAGCGGCGGATACGACGCCGTAATGACCGAAACAGGAGACCGAGTCGGTCTCCCCTGCCCGTCGTGTTCCCCGGGCGAGGAGACCGTCCACGAAGTGTTACGCCCCGGCGGGCAGGCGACCGTCCGCTGTACCGACTGCGACCACACGTACAAGACCGAGATCCCGGAGGAGGAGACCGTGGAGCTGAAGATCGTCGTCTCGCAGGACGGCGAGTCGTTCACGACCCGCATGGACGTGCCAGCGGACACCTACGTCGCGGCCGGCGAGGAGTTCGTCGTCGACTCCCCCGACGCGCTCATGCAGGTCCGGGTGACGGGGATCGAGGTCGGCCCCGAACGGCGCGTCGAGGAGGCCGACATCGAGGCGGTCGAGACGCTGTGGACCCGCGCGGTCGACAACGTCTCCGTGCCGGTGACCCTCCACCCCAAGGACGGCAACGCCGACGAGACGCGCTCGATCCGGGTGAACGTCCCCGGCGACTACGAGTTCACCGTCGGCGAGACCGTCGAGTTCGGCGACGAGGAGTTCGTCGTCGAGGGCGTCCAGATCCGCGAGGACGCCCCCGAGTACCGACACGAGAAGCTGGACCACGACGGCGACTTCGCGTACGCCAAGGACTGCAAACGGGTGTACGCCCGCGACGAGAGCCTGACGGCGTGGTCGGCCTGGTAGGCGACGTCCCGACGTGACCGGCGCGGTGTGACCGACGCGGTCGCTCACCGGCGGATCGCGTCCGAAAAAACGGTGGCACCGATGGGGGTAACCCACATCGAACACCGTCTGTGAGTTCGACCGCGGCGTGGTCGTGGTGGTTTAGATGACGCGGTTCTGCAGGTAGTCGAGGTGTTTCGCGTTGTAGACGATCTTGACCTCGTCGGTCGCCGGGCTGCCGATGCAGGTGAGACGGACGTTCTTCTCTTCGACCTCCTCGTCGGAGAGGATCTGCTGCATGTCCATCTCGATGTCGCCCTCCTTCACGATGGACGCGCAGTTCGCACAGGCGCCGGCGCGACACGAGAAGGGCCAGTCGTAGCCCTGGGCCTCGGCGGATTCGAGGATGTACTCGCCCTGGTTCACTTCGAGGGTACCGTAGTCCTCGGCGTCGAGGTCGGCGTCGGCGGCCGCCTCGAAGAGGTCGTCGTCGTCCATCGACCAGCCGTGGTCGTCGAGCACTTCGTAGTTGAGGTATTCTACTGTGGGCATCACTCGCCGGTTTGATGCCCACCTCATTAGGCTTTGCTGTTCCTCCCCTCTCGCGAGCGCCAAACCGGTCGAGCGGACGCCGGTCGCTCACCGAACGGGTTCGACCGCCCTGCGCGGCGCCTGACAGCTGGGTATCACGACTGATACGCCGCGGGTAACAGTAAATAGCGAACGGTCGCAAGCCGCGAGCGATGGAGGAGTCCGTCGTCGCCGACTTCGTCGGTCGCGTCCACGCCCCGGACGTCGGTAGCGACGAGCCCGTGACGGGACGCGTTCTCCTGAGTCAGCGGCGGCTGGTGCTTGCGACGGACGACGCGACGGTAACCGTCCCGCTCTCGTCCGTGTTCGACGTGGTCGTCGGAACGGTCCCAGGAGACCTGCGGTCCTTCTTCAGCGACAGCGTCACCGTCGCGTACGAGCGAGACGGAGCGCGGCGGTCGGCGCTCGTCGAGGGAGAGCCGAACGACATGGACCGGTTCACACGCCTCCTGTTCTCCGCCCTGTTGCGCGGGGTGACGGTCACCGTCCGTCATCCGGCGAAGGTGGGCGGGCGCGTCACCGACGCGTCGGACCGCACGGCGTCCGTCGCGCTCTCGCCCGGCGCGATCGGGTTCGTCGACTGTCCGGAGCCGTTCCGGGTCGACCTCTCGACCGTCATCGACTACGAGCGGACGAACCGGACGATCGGGGGGACGAAGCGCCCCGCGCTCGTGTTCCGGCACACCTCCGACGCCCGCACCGTCACCTCCATCGCGACGGTCCCGAACGAGCGCACACTGAACGTCCTCGGGCGGTACATCAAGCTGGAGTACGCCGACGTGAGAGCGGATCTCGAGTCGTTCGACCCGACCGAAGAGCAGCTGGAGATCCTCGTGTCGATCTACTCGGCCGGCGGCGAGGCGGACGTCGCCGACGTGGTCACGGGCGACGTCACGCAGACCTCGATGGTCCTCGAGACGCTCCGCGACGCGGAGCTCCTCGTCGACGGCGAGTCGGGCGCGGCGCTCACGCGGAAGGGACGGATGATCGTCACCTCGTATCTGGAGTCGGTCAACACGTGAGGCGCTCGGTGGCCGAGATGGACCGTGAACCCGGTGATCGACCCGCGCCCAGCGAGCGCTCTGAGCCGCCTCTCAGGGGAAGCTTCATACTGATGCGCACGTAGGTGAATCACATGCCAGACGACCGCCACGGGTGTTCGACGCGGCTGGACGCCGCGGTCCGCGAACGGGGGCTCGACGCCCCGACGGGCGACCGTCCGGACGCGCCGTCCGCCAACGCGGGGCCGCGGGTCGCGCGCGTGCCCGAGCCGCACGTCCACGACACCTTCTCGGTGGACGGGATCGACACGAAGCGACGCGAGGGGCTGTTGGAGGCCGTCCTGCTCGACCACGACGGCGTCAGCGCGGCCTCGGCGACCGAGCGAAACGGAACCGTCGGCGTCCACCACGACCCGGACCTGACCCGAGACGACCTCCGGGAGCTGCTGGAGTCGTGCGGGCTCGTGGTCGCGCGCGGCGACGCGGCGTTCGAGGTCCGGCGCGCCTCGCAGTTCGCCTCCGCCCGCGTCGCCGTCGCGGTGCTGTTCGGGCTGATGGTCGCGACCCCGTACATCGCCGTGCTCTACCCCACCCGCATCGAGTGGCTGTTCTACGACCCGGTCACGGTCGCGTACCTCCAGTCGATCCTCGACTCGAACGTGGCGACCCACTTCTTCGTCAACCTCGGCGCGCTCTCGGGCATCGCGTTCCTCGTCGCCTGCGGGCCGATCATCAAGCGCGCGCTCGCCGCGGCGGCGGCGGGGCGGGTCACGACCGAGAGCGTCTTCGTGGCGAGCGTCGTCGCCCTCTTCGGCTACAGCACGCTCGCGGCGTTCACCGCCTTCGAGGGCGGCGTCCACTACGACCTCGTCGCGTACGCGGTCGTCGTCGTCACCCTCTGGAACCACTTCGGCGTCGGGGAGACGACGCCCGAGACCGCGGGCGTCCGGGACCCGACCGCCGACGCGCCCGCCGCCGCCGACGAGGAGGAGCCGGTCGCGCTGACCGACGGCGGGCGCTGAGCCGGCCGGAACCGTCGGTTCACCCGACGACCGAGAGCCACCGCTCCGCGACGCGGGGGAACGACAGCGAAAGCAGGACCGCGACGCCGGCCGCCCACGTCAGTCCGAGGACGATACCGAGCGCACCGTCCGGGACGACGGTCGCGACCGACCGTTCCACTCCGAGTCCGCCGAAGATCGCCAGCGCCAGTCCGCCGTTGAAGTAGGGAATCCGCGCGAGCAGCAGCGACGGCGAGAGCGTCACCCACCCCGGCGTGGCGGTCGCGAGCGGCCGGACGAATCCGCCCCGCACGAGCGTCGCGGTGACCACGGCGGCGATCCACGCGACGAGCCCCGTCGCCTTCGCGTCGAACCAGCCGCTCGGCGGATGTTCCATGGCGAGCAGTAACACGGGCAGCGAGACGACCGAGATCTCCGCGAACAGCCGCGTGGTGTCGTGGAGAAACACCCCGAGACGGCTCTTTTCGACGCGCGTGAGCTCCCCGTATCCGTACCAGGTCCGCCGCTCGCCGGAGCGGGCGGCGGCGCCCTCTCGGCCGGGCGTCCGGCGGCGGCTCACGGCGCTCCCCCCACGACGGTCTCGCCGCCTGGGCCGTCGTCGAGGTCGACGACCTCCCCGATCGTCACCTCGTCGCCGACGGCGACGGTCGCTCCCCACTCCGTCTCGGGAACGAGCGTGTTCACCATCAGCCGGAAGTCGTGGTCGAACCGGTCGCTCTCGGTCCACGCGGGGAGCGTCTCTCGGCGCTTTCGGACGAACGTCTCGCGGAACCCGTCGGTCTCGACGCCCGTGTCCGGGTCACGGGAGGGGACGACGCAGCGCTGGCAGGGGTTGACGCCCAGGAGGGTCGCGCCGTCCGCAGCGAAGGCGACGGCCTCCCCGTGGTCGGCGAACAGCCGGTCCTCCCAGAACGCGGGGCAGTCGTCGAGCACCACGTTCGGGCGGAGCCGCCGCCGCATCTCCGTTGCGTCCGCGACCGCGTCGAACCACCCGGCGACGGTCTCCAGGGTCGCCCGCGAGACCACCGTCGGCCCCGGGGCGGCCCGGTCGTCGGGGAGCCCGCCGTCGGGCTCGCGAACCAGGTCGACGTCGTAGCCGAGGTATTCGCCGACCCAGGCTTCTAGCGCCTCCGCGTCGTCCGGGAGCGCGAACGTCCGCTCGTCCGCGACGATCCCCGTCTCGGAGCGCGCCGGCCGCGAGAGGGTCACCGCGGTCGGCGTCGCGTCGGCGGGGCCCGCGAGGTCGTAGCTCGCGCGGAGCCCGTGGACCGCCGGCTCGCGCTTCCCGTTGACGTATCCGCCGCTCCCGCCGACCGAGGCCTCGTGTGGGTCGACGCCGGCCTCGACGAGCGCGTACGTCCGGTCCCCCAGTAGCGCGCCTCGGGGGCCGATCTCGGCGCGCTCGACGGCGACGCCGTCGAGCGACTTCACCGGGTACGCGACGAGTTCCGCGATGCGTGCCATGCGTCGCGTTCGACGGGCCCGAACAAAAGCGATCGGCCGGACCTGCGAGCCGCGCTACTCCTCGTCGTCGGCGTCCGCGTCGTCGCCGGCGTCTGCCTCTGCGTCGTCGTCGTCGGCCTCGTCGGCACCGTCGGCGTCCGCGGCCTCACCTGCGCCGTCGGCGTCTTCGGCGTCGGTCTCGTCGCTGTCGTCAGCGCCGTCGCCTATCCCGGCCGCCTCGAACGCCGCGGCGACCTCGTCGGTCGGGACCGTGCGGTAGCCGTCGGCCTCGGTGATCGTCGCGACCGCGACGTCGTCGGGTTCGAGCTCGTCGTCGTGGACGGCGAGGGCGGCGACGCCGAGCTCGATGCCGTCGGGCAGCGAGAGGTCGTCGGTCCACTCCTCCTCCAGGTGGGCCTGAATCTCCTGACGCCCGCCGCCGATGACGGTCGCCTTCCACTCGTTCGGGGTGCCCGAGGGATCGGCGGCGAACAGGCGCGGCTCGCCGTCCTCGACGCCGCCGATGAGCAGCGCGGCGCCGTACGGTCGGGTGCCGCCGCGCTGGGTGTTCTCCTGGATGTGGTCGGTGACGAACTTCGTCAGCGCCTCGACGCCGACGGGCTCGCCGTACCGCAGCCGGTTCCCCTGTGACTGTCGTCGCGCGAGGTCGATGAGCTGGCGGGCGTCGGCGACGTGCCCCGCGCTCGCGGTGCCGACGTGGTCGTCGAGCTTGTGGAGCTTCTCGATGCTCTCGGACTCCATCAGCGTCGAGGTGGCGCGGGACATCGCGACGAACGCGACGCCCTCCGCGGTGCGAATCCCGACGCTCGGCGCCCCGCGAGAGACCGCCTCGCGGGCGTACTCGACCTGATAGATGCGGCCGTCGGGCGAGAACAGCGACGTGCCGCGGTCGTACGCCTGCTGGTCGTTATTGCCCATCATCGTCGGTCACCCGCCCTCGCGGCGTCGCTTCGGTTCATTACCCGTCCTTACGCTGGACGGTTGAAAAACCCTCCTCAACCGGTACGCCCGGAGCGGGACCGGACGCCCGCTCCCCCGCTGGCGGCAGTCCGCTCTCGGCTGTCGTCGACGCCGACTCGCCCTCAGTCGCCGACTCGCCCTCAGTCGTCGACCCGCTCGTAGGTGACGAACGCGAGACCGCCGTCGCCCTCGGTCTCGGCGTCCGCGACGACCTCGCGGTCGACCTCCCGCCACTCGTCGGCGTTCCACTCCGGAAAGCGCGTGTCGCCGTCGGGACGCCCGGTCACCTCCGTCAACACCATTCGGTCGGCGCGGTCGAGGAACTGCTCGTAGACGGTCGCGCCGCCGATCACGTAGGCCTCGCCGACGCCGCGGTCGAGGGCGTCGGCGGCGGCGAGCACAACCGCCCCGTTGACGTCGTTCGCGGCGACGGCCCCCTCGGGGAGGTCGAGGTCGCGCGTCGTCAGGACGACGCTGGTGCGGTCGGGGAGCGGACCGCCGATCCGCGCGACGATGCTCTCGTAGGTCGCACGGCCGACGATCACCGGGTGACCGACGGTGAGTCGCTTGAAGTGCGCCAGGTCCGCCGGGTGGTGCCAGGGCATCCCGCCGTCGTCGCCGATGACGCCGTTCTCCGCGACCGCGGCGACGACGACGAGGTCGACGTCGGGACCCCCCGAACCGCCCACGCCACCGTCAGTGCCGTGGCCGTCGGACGCGTCTCCGGCCATCACTCCGCGACCGCGAACGAGAGCCCGTCCGCGGAGTCGTAGCCGACGAGCTCGACGTCCTCGTCGGTCAGTTCGTCGAGAGGGACGTCGGCGATCTCGATCTTCGGCCGCTCGCGCGGCTCCCGCGAGAGCTGTTCGAGCAGGCCGGGAACGTGGTCATACCCCTCCTCGCCGTCGGTCTCGTCCGGCGCGGTCCGCTCCACCCAGCTCTTCACGTCGAGGTAGTCGGCCTTGCTCTCGACGTTCGCGAGCCGGTCCTGGACGTACGGGAGGTTGTTCGCGTACCACTTGCCGCGCTCGCCGCGGCCGCAGTAGACGTGCGCGTCGACGACGGTGTGGCCGAACTTCCCCACCTCGAACCCCGCACGCTGAGCGAGCGCGTTCGCGAGCAGCGCGTACGCGGCGACGTTGAACGGGACGCCGAGCGCGATGTCACCCGAGCGCTGCGTGAGGTGGAGGTTCAGCCGACCGTCCTGGACGTTCACGACGAACGAGTAGTGACACGGCGGGAGCGTCGAGGTGGCGGCGTTGGCCGGGTGCCACGCGTTCACGACCATCCGGCGCGAACGGGGGTTCTCATCGAGGGTGTCGAGCACGTACCGGATCTGATCGAACGTCCGGCGCTCGGTCCCGTCGGGTCCCTCCTCGACGGTCACCCAGCGGTGGGCGTCGTTCGGCCACGTCTCGCCCGGGAGCGCGGCGTCGGATTCGGGCACCGGATACCGTCGCCAGAACCGGCCGTACGCGGTGTCGAGCCGACCGGTCTCGTCGGCCCACGCGTCCCAGATCTTCGTCTCCTCGCGGAGGTTCTTGACGTGCTCCTCGCCCGAGAGGTACCACAGCACCTCGTGGATGAGCGAGTTCCAGCGGTAGCCGTCCATCTTCTTCGTGGTGAGGAGGGGGAACCCCTCCGCGAGGTCGACGGTGTACTGCCCGCTGAACGACGCGATGGTGTCGACGCCGGTCCGGTTCGGCTTGTACGTGCCCGTCGACAGGGTGTCGTCGACGAGATCGAGGTACTGTTGCATGGTTGGTTGCGTCGCCCCCGTCCGACGAGCACGCGAGGCGACTGTCTATCGGATCAGATAGGCGGGGGGAAACTAAGTGTGTCGCGACCGAATTTCGGGGAGGCGTCTACACGCCCCTCGACTCGAACCTCGTTTTATACCCAACCGACGCCGTGGCGCGCCCCGGAGAGCGGCCGAAGGCCGCGAGCCGCCGGTGCGAGGGAGTCGGGCGGCCGGAGCGAAGCGGAGGCCGGCCGACGAGGCTGGGGAGGCGTGAGGTGCGGTTGCGGTGCTGTGCGGGGTGGGACTCAAAGGGGCAGCCATGAGGACGAAGCACGACGACGCAAGCACCACAGACCGCGAACGGAGTAAGCGGTCGAGGAGCGCAGCGAGTCGCGCGAGTCCTCGCGGCTGGGGCTTTGGAGGTGTTCTCCGCCGGACCAGTACCAATTGTTTATAAACGGACGGCTGCGACTTCGGAGAACTTCACCTCGTCGTCGACAATTCGTAAACGGCCGACACCAACATCGCAATCCGTTTTATATCGCCGTCACCCACGCTCGGTAGTCCTCGTCGAGCGCGTACACCTCGCGGAACGCGCGCTCGATGAACCCCGCCACGCGGTTCGCGTCGGAGCGCGCGGTGACGACGGCGTTCGTCCCCTCGGCCTCCTCCGGGCTGACCAGTTCGTCGATGCGGAACTCGGGGAACTCTCCCAACAACTCCTTCAGCCGCTCCAGCTCCTCGTCGGTGCAGTCCAAGATCAGCTCCGTGCCGGCGAGCTGGACCCACGGCGGCACCTCCCCGCCGTCGGTCGCGTCGCTGTCGGGGTCGACGTCGACGGTCATCACGTCGCTCGACCGGGCGCGGTGGGCGGCCGCCGCGTCCGCGAACAGCTTCAACCGCTCCGCCTCCGTCGCGGCGTCGAATCGGGTCATACCGTCAGTGGACGCCGCGTCGGGTTAAAACGGGTCACTCTCGCTCCGTCTCCGCAAGCACGTCCTCGAGGAGGTCGAGCGTGCGCTCGGCCTCGCGCACCCGGTCGTCGACCGCGCCGGTCTGCAGGAGCTCCAGCTCCGACTCGTCGAGCGCGTCGCGCACCTCGGCCGCGCGCCGGAGCCGCTCGTACTCGTCGCCGCGCGCGAGGTCGCGGACGGCGCGCAGCGTCGCGACCGTCTCGTCGTCCGCGACCCGCGCGACCAGCGGGATCAGCTCGTCGATCTCGTAGGCGAGCGCGTCGCCGCCGGCCGGCGGCCAGTCGAGCGCCAGCGGCGCGCCGTCGAGCCGCTCGATGTACGTGCGGTGGACCGCGACCGCGGTGCGGAGCGCCCCGGGGTCGTCGACGTAGTGCTCCAGCTTCGAGTTCGAGTAGTCCGCGTACTCCAGCAGGGTCGGGAGGGGCTCCTCGCCCGTCTCGTGCTCCGCGACGTACTCGGCCAGGTCCGTTGGCGGCACGTCGACGTCGACGAACGGCGTCGCGTCCGCGCGGTCGAGGAAGGCGAAGACCTCGCGGGCCGACGCGGACTTGTAGAACTCGTCGAACGACTCGCGGACCGCCTCGTTGTACGTCTCGACCGGCTCGCGGAGGCGGTCGACGTCGGCGTCGAGGTCCGCGTCGGCCATCGCCGCGACCTCGCGAAGCTCGTCGAGCCGCGCGACGAGCGCCTTCCGGGCCTCCCGGGCGCCCTTGCGCGCCGCCCGGTAGTCGTCGACCGCCTCGTCGCGGGCGGCGAGCAGGTCGACGTACTCCGCGACGGGGTCGAGCGCGTCGCGCGCGGCCTCGAAGTCGCGCTCGGAGAGCCGCTTCTTGTCGACCGCTTCGTCGGCGGCCGCGAACGCGTCGGCCGCGAGCGCGTCGTCGTCGACGCTGACGGCGTCGTCGAACGCCCCGCGGAACTGAACGTACGAGCCGAAGTCGCCGGTGCCGACCGCGTCCTCCTCGTACTGGTCGAGGACGCGGTGCGCCCGCCGGTACGCGTCGACGGCGGCCTCGATCCGGTCGCGGCCGAGGTCGTCGATCCGGGCCTCGATCCGCCGGAGCTCGTCGTACCGCTCGCGGAGCGTCGCGGCCGCCTCGCCCGCCTCCGCGACCGGGCCGGCGTCCCGTTCCGCGGCGCCGCGCTCCGTCCCCGAGCCGCCCATTCAGTACACCTCGTCCGGATCGAAGGCGCGCTCCCCGACGCGCTCGCCGTCGACCGTCCGGTGGAAGCACGACCGGTGTCCCGTGTGACACGCCCCCACGTTCTGCTCGACGAGGTACAGGAGCGCGTCGGCGTCGCAGTCGACCCGGATCTCGCGGACCGCTTGAGTGTGCCCGGAGGAGCCGCCCTTGTGCCACAGCTCGTCTCGCGACCGGGAGTAGTAGTGCGCCTCGCCCGTCTCGCGGGTGCGCTCGAGCGCCGCCGGCGAGACGTACGCGAGCATCAGCACCTCCCTCGAGTCGGCGTCCTGGGCGACCGCGGGGACGAGCCCGTCCTCGCCGAAGTCGACGTCGATCGGCTCGGCCGCGTCGCCGCCCGCTTCGGCGTCCTCGCCCGCTCCCGGCTCCGCGTCGGCGTCGGTCATGTCTGGCCCGAGGCGGGGGGCTCGAATAGTCCTTTTGTCTGTTCCCGTTTCGAGACGAGCGGGTCGCTACTCCCGGCGCAACACGAGCGCGTCGCCGTCGGCGTACGCCTCCGGTCGACGGTCGACCACCTCGAACCCGAGCCCGTCGTACAGCGCGAGCGCGGCGTCGTTGTCGGGGTGCGCCTGCAGCGTGACGGGGCCGTCGGCGTCCGCGATCACGGCCGCGAGGAGCCCCCGAGCGCGCCCCTCCCGACGGTGCTCCGGGTCGACGACGAGTTCGGCGAGGTGGACGCCGGCACGGCTCGGGGCGTCGACCGGCAGCAGGTAGCCGACGGCCCGGCCGTCCGCGACGCTCACGAACGCCGACCCGACCGCGAGCCCGTACTCCAGCAGGTCCGGGTTCGGCTGCCGGAGGTGGCGCTGTAGCTCGCGGATCCGGTCGGCGTCCGCCGGTCGAGCGGCCCGGACGCGCGGGTCGGGCGCGTTGGCCCCGTCGACGCCCGTCGATCGGGTCACAACGGCGCTCCCCCGAGCGCGGCGGCGACCGCGACCGCCGCGCCCGCCAGCGTCGCGAGGAAGTTCACGGCCTGGTTGCCGACGCGGTCGCCCTCCACCAGCGCGCCGAGGAGGCTGTCGACGGTCATGCCGGCGACGCCCGCGAGCACGACGATCCCGCCGCCGGCGACCGGATCGCCGACGGGCATTCCGACCGCGACGAGGGCGCCGACGAGGAGCGCGCCCGCGAGCCCCGCGATCTCGCCCTGCCAAGTGATCGCGCCGTCGGTGCCGGGCTCGACCCGCCGGAGGGTCGTGACGAGCCGCGGGTCGTCGTACAGGCCGCCGATCTCCGAGGAGAGGGTGTCGGCCATCGCGGTCGCGGTCGCGCCCGCGAACGCGAACGCGAACGGGGCGGCGGGGACGTCGACGTGGGCGGTCGCCGCGTAGCCGAGGAGCGCGACGAGCGCGACCGCGGAGTTCGCCAGCACGTTGCCGGTGCCGCGGGCGCCCTCGTTCTCCTGGGCGACGCCGCGGTCGGCCTTCTCGTCGAACCGGTACTTCGAGGCGAGGCCGCCGACGGCGTAGAAGGACATCAGCGTGAGGAACCACCCGACGCCGCCGAGCACGACCGCGAGCAGCGCGGAGAGCACCCCGGTCAGCATGCCGGGGACCGAGGCGGTGCCGAGCGCGAAGGAGACGTACCCGAGCGCGGCGGTCACGCCGAGCCCGAACGCGACGAGTGGGACGGTGACCGCGGGGTCGAGCGCGACGAACCCCCAGACCGCGAACGCGACGAGGATGACCGTGATGTGCGCGTCGCGGGAGAACACCAGCGACCGCACGAGCGCGGCGGTCAGCGCGGCCACGAACGCGAGGAAGACGAGGTCGGGGAGGGCGGTCGCCAGCGACGACGCCGCTCCCGCGAGGTCGACGCTCGGGGCGGGGACGGTCCCGTCGATCGAGAAGCCGCCGGTTACGCCGAGGGCCTCGGTCTGGAGCCGCACCGCGACCTGCCCGGCGAGGGCCGCGAGGGCCCCGGCGGCGACGTAGCCGGCGACGAGCGGGAACTCCTCGGTCGAGCGGCCGGCGACGGCCTCGCGACCCAGTCGCCCGCCCCCCACGGCGAGCGCCGCGGCGGCGAACGCCTCGTAGGGAAGCGGGGCGCGTGGGAGGGAGGCGAACAGCGCGAGGCCCGCGGCGGCGACCGAGAAGGCGACGAGCCCGTAGAGCCGTTCCTCCTCTCGGTCGCCCGGCAGCGCGAGCGTCTCGAACCACTCGCCGTCGCGGATCCCGAAGAAGGCGAGGCCGGCGACGGCGAGGAAGGGAACGACGGCGGCGTCGCCGAGCGTCGGCGCGAGGGCTGCGAGCGCGGCCACGGCGGCGAAGGTACTCGCGCGTCGGAGCCTCCGTATCACACACCCGGCTACCCGGGACGAACACTTAACGGTCCCGACACCGGCCCGCGGCCGGACGCGTCGCCGTCTGACGCTCGGCTCAGTGTCGGTACTCGTTGAACTGCACCGCGTGTCCCTCGATCACCCGCACGGGACGGTCCGGGTCATCCTCGTCGCCGGTCGCCTCCTCGTGCGTGTCAACGCCAGTCATACGAGTCCGGAAGCGGTCGATTTTGATAAGTGTTTCCCACGGACCGAACGTGGCGAGCGGTAGGCGCGTCGAGAAGCGACGGCGACTCGGGCGCGGCTCAGCCGACGACGCGGTCGATGTCGCCGAGGTCGTCAAGCACGTAGTCGGGGGTGACGCCGGCGGCGGCGAGCCGGTCGTCGTCGGTCACGCCGGACCGGACGAGGACCGTCGTCATCCCCGCGCGCTCGCCGAGCGCGATGTCCGTGTTCAGTCGGTCGCCGACGACGAGGCACCTCTCGGGAGGGTAGGGGAGTCGCTCGCGCACCATCTCGATCGCGGTGTCCGACGGTTTGCCGAGGACGACGTCGGGCTCGCGCTCGGCGACGCCGGCGACCGCGTTGATCACCGCGCCGGAGCCGGGCACGTCGCGCTCGGGGGCCGGGATGACCACGTCGGGGTCGGTGCCGATGAAGGGGACGCCGCGCTCCAGCGTCCACAGCGCGGTACAGAGGTCCCCGTAGTCGAACTCGCGATCGATCGAAGCGACGAGGGCGTCCGCGGCGTCGACGTCGTCGGTCGTCGCGAGGTCCGCAGCCGCGAACTGGTCGAACAGCCCGGGGGAGCCGATACACAGCAGCTCGTCGTCGGCGTGGTGCGCTCGGAGGTACCGCGTCGTCACCGTCCCGGCGGTGAACACGCCGTCGACGTGGACGTCGTACCCCGCCGCGCCGAGCCGGTCGACGTACGCGGACGGCGGCTTCGTCGGGTTGTTCGAGACGAACAGCGTCTCGATCCCGAGCTCGCGGAGCCGGCGGTAGCCGGCCGGCGCGCCCGGGATCGGTTCGTTGCCTCGCACGACCGTGCCGTCCACGTCGAGGACGGCGCCCCTGAACTCCATGTCGCCCGTCCGGACGCCACGGCCGTAGTGGTTGCGGGGCCGGCGCTCGTCGGTCGGCACGGGGGTGGCACAGATCCGATACCGGTTCCAGCTTCGGGATAACGGAAGGGTAAAGCGGCGCGACTCCCAACCAAGAGCCACTGTGACGACGACCCAGGTGACCCTCGTCCAGATCGACAACTACGGGCCGTGGACCGTGACGCCGAAGCCGCGCCGAGAGATGGACCTCCAGACGCTCCAGTCGCGGCTCTTCGCCGACGTCGCCCAGTTCGTGGGCCACCGCGACGCGTACGTCTTCTTCACGCGCTTCGACAACATGATCGCGGTGACGAACGGCGTGGACGGCGCGGCCCACGCGTCCCTCCAGGAGTCGATCGGGAACCGGTACCCGGTGAGCGTCAGCCTCGGCACCGCGGTCGCCGAGCGACCGGTCGACGCGCTGGAGGCCGCGAACCGCCGACTCCAGGTCGAGGGGAGCGCGCAGGACGAACAGCGGACCGAGGTGCTCGCCGGCGAGTACCTGACGGAGACGACCCCGTCGGACCTGCAGGTCGCTCACTTCGACGTCGTCGACGCCACCGGGAAGTACACCGACCGGCTCAACGAGTTCGACACGTTCATCAACATCGAGCAGGCGTACGCGTCGATCATGCGGTACCTCCGGGAGTCGCACGGCGCGCTCTCCTTCTTCGTCGGCGGCGACAACATCATCTCGGTCTGTCCGGACCTCCCCGAGCGGGCGTTCGCCGAGGCGGTCGCGCACGTGAGAGACGACGTCGACGTGGAGCTACAGGTCGGCGTCGGCCGCGGCGCCACGGCCCACGAGGCGGGCTTCGCCGCCAAACACGCGCTGGAGGACTGCCGACACGCGGGAACGAGCGTCGAGCTGTTCGGCGCGCCCGCCGCCGGCGACTGAGTCGCTCCGCCGGAGTTTTCAGATCTGATAACATCGGGTCCACGTTTTTATACACCGGAGTGAAACTCCCCGCCAACATGTCCGAAGAAATAGTGTTCGTCTGCACGGCGGACGGCTGCGACGAGGGCCCCTGGGAGGGAGCCCACGACGCCATGGCACACTGCGCCGAACACCCCGACCACGGCTACACCGGGCGCCCGCGAGACGAGGTCGCCGCCGACACGGTCATCCCCGCGACGGCGACGCGAAAGCGTGACAACCGGAACCTCCAGCACAAGGGACACCCGAAGGGCGCGCTCGCGAAGAACGACTGACCCTGGCCGACCCGTCGCGCCCGGCTCCCGCGGTCGGTCCCGACTGCCGGTCGTCCGAACGAGTGACCGGGAGCGGCGGTAGCTCGAGCGGGCCGCGGCTTTCCGCGGTTCCCGCCTTTCTGCGCCCTCCCTTCACGCGTCGTCGAGGAGCCCGAGGTCCTCGGCGACGAGGTCCGCGAGCCGGTCTTTCAACACCGGATCGACCTCCGCGACCTCCTCGCCGTCGTGTTTCCCGTCGTTGTGTCTGGCGAGCGCGTCCGCCACGTCGGAGAGCGGGACGCTGGTCTCCGTGTCACACTCGGTACACACGATCGGCACGGACGGATCGTCGGCGGACATGTTTCGGATAGTCGTCGGTCCTCGATATAGGCCTTCGGGCACGAAGGTCCGGCAGTCCGTACCGATCACTCCGCGGTTCCGGAGGACGGCGGCTCGCTGTCCTCCGAGTCGTCCGCGTCGTCGCCCTCGCTTGCCTCCCCCGACTCCGTCGCGTAGAACTCCTCGGGCGTGGCGTCGATCCGCTCGAACTCGTCGAAGTCGCGCTCGTGGTGGCGGATCGTCTGCTCGACGATCCACGCGCTGTAGCGCTCGGAGTACTCCCAGTCGCCGTCGGCGTCGTCGACGGCGAACCGGTCGTCGGTGGCGAGCGCGGCGTACAGGTGGTAGAAGCCGAGCACCACGTCGCCGAACTCCTTCGCTTCCCCGCCGACCTCGCGGCGCTTCTCCTCGAGCTCCTCTCGGCCGGCGTCGGTGAGCGCGAAGTACTTCCGGTCGGGCTCGTCCGCGCGCTCGACGCGCTCCGCGACGCCCTCCTCCTCGAACTTGTAGAGGATCGGGTACAGCGAGCCGTACGAGGGCTCCCAGTGGCCGCCGCTGATCTCGGTGATCTCGCCCAACAGCTCGTACCCGTACCGGGGCCGCTCGTCGAGCAGCTCCAACACGAGATACGAGATCAGTCCCTTCGGCGGCCCGCTCTTCCGCATTGTTCCTACGTCTCTGAGTCATCGTGAAAGCGTTTCGGTCGGCCGTCGATCGGCGGTCGAACCGCGGGCCCGTTCACGCCCGAGCGTCGCTCCGAGACGCGTCGTCCGACTCGGCCGAGAGCGCCCGTATGGTCTCGTGAACGCCGAGGACGAGCGCCGGCACGACGACCATGAAGAGGTGCTCTTCGATCGGGATCCCGAACAGGTCGTACCCGGTGCGCATCGCGATCTCGAAGACGCCGACCTCCAGCGTGTACCAGTCCCAGAGGTACGCGATCGGATACAGGGCGGCGATCGTCCGGGCCGCCTGCCGGAGCGCGCCGGCGTAGCGGAGCAGGGCGAACGCCAGCGCGCCGAAGGCGACCTCGGTGGCGAGGTACGTGTACGGCCCGAGGGCGGTGACGTCCGGAAGCGGGGTGCCGGACAGCGGCCGGAACCACACGGCGACGATCAGGAGGGCCAGGAAGACGTAGGCGCCGCGGATCAGGAGCATCGTCGCGATCGTCGGGTTGGCCCGTCTGGCCACCAGCGCCACCGAGCCGAACGCGAGCGCCGCCGCCGGCGCCGAGGGGGGAAACAGGCCGCCGACCGTCCCCCAGAGGACGCCGACGAGCCCGGTCATCAGGAGGGAGAACGCCAGCGTCCGGGCCCGCGGTCGGCCGAGCAGCACCGAGACGGTCCGTTTGTCGATCGACTTGTCGTACGCGTAGTCCTGTTCGTCGTCGATGATCTTCACGCCGGCGAGCGTCACGAGGAAGACGAGCGCGAACCCGAGTATCGCCGCGGTCACCTCGGTCGTCTGGACGTAGAACCCGCCGAGCAGCGCGAGCGCGATGCCGGTCGGGTACCCCAGCGTCGTGGTGAGCGGGTTCGTGTCGAGCTGCGGCGCGTGGAGGTACCCGATGAACCAGGTCGGGAGGGTGACGAGCGCGGCGCCCGGGCCGACGAGCGCGCCGAGCGCGAGCGTACAGACGGCGAAGCCGACGCCGGCGGCGAGGAGGGAGAGGCGACAGCCGCGGACCGTCATCGGGTGGTCGTCGTCCTCGCCGCGCCGGTAGAAGTCGACGTAGCCGTCCTTCACGTGTGCCGTGTACACCGCGAAGAAGATCGCGCTCATGTGGACCGCGCCGGCCGAGAGCGCGAACTCGCCGGCGACGGCCGCACCGAACCACGAGGCCGCGAGCGGCGGCAACATGAACACCGGGTGGACCTGCGAGAGCGCCGCCCGCAGGTCGGCCCGTAGTCCGCGTTCGTGCCGAGCGATGGCCATACGTTACCAACGCCCTCACCACGATTAATCCTGTTGGGAGTTCCACAGGTCTCGCCGCTCGGCCCGTCGAGAGAACTCCGGTCGGGACGCGCGCCGACGACTCCGGTCGGGACGCGCGCCGACGACTCCGGTCGGGACGCGCGCCGACGACTCGCAAACCCCTAAGTCCCGGCGCTCCAAGCCGACGTATGGTCGAGGCACCACAGACCGAGGAGGGGTGGTTCGCGCTGCACGACTTCCGGTCGATCGACTGGGACGCGTGGCGCGGCGCCACCGCGCGGGAGCGACGCCGAGCGATCGAGGAGGGCGAGGACTTCCTGAAACATCGCGAGCTGGTCACCGACGCCGACGGGGGGGACTCGGGACTGTTCTCCGTGCTCGGACACAAGGCGGACCTGCTGTTCGTCCACTTCCGGCCCACGCTCGACGACCTCTCGTCGATCGAGCGCCGGTTCGAGGACACCGCGCTCGCGGGCGTCACCGAGCGGACGACCTCGTACGTCTCGGTCACCGAGGTCTCCGGCTACGTCTCCGACGAGTACTTCGAGGACCCCGACTCGGTCGACGCCGGCCTCCGCCGCTACATCGAGGGGAAGCTGACGCCGGAGATCCCGGACGACGAGTACGTCTGTTTCTACCCGATGAGCAAGCGCCGCGGCGAGGAGTACAACTGGTACGACCTCTCCTTTGAGGACCGCGCCGACCTCATGGCCGGCCACGGCGAGGTCGGCAAGCGGTACGCCGGGAAGATCAAGCAGGTGATCGCCTCCTCTGTCGGCTTCGACAGCCACGAGTGGGGCGTCACGCTGTTCGGCTCGGACCCGACCGACATCAAGGACATCGTCTACGAGATGCGGTTCGACCCCGCCTCCTCGCGCTACGGGGAGTTCGGCGAGTTCTACGTCGGACGACGGTTCCCGCCCGCCGACCTCGGCGCGTACCTCGCGGGCGAGACGGTTCCGACGGGCGACGCGGACGACGGGGGTCACGGGGAGGGACACGGGCACGCTCGCGGCGAGGGCGGTCACCACGGCGACGACGCCCACGGGAGCCGCGGGGAGGGACACGAGCACGCCGGCGCCGGCGGCGGCTCCGCGCACGGCGACCATCCGCACGGCGAGGGGTCGGAGGGCGGCGAGGGCGACCATCCGCACGGCGAGGGGTCGGAGGGCGGCGAGGGCGACGGCGCCTCCGAGGAGGACATCCGCGGCGAGCTCGCGGACCTGGACATCTACGCCGGGAAGCCCCACGGCGAGGACGTGTACGCGACCGTGCTGTACAGCGAGGCGGACGTCGACGAGCTGTTCGACGAGGTCGAGGGGCTCCGCGGCAACTTCGACCACTACGGCACCCACGTGAAGACCGCGGTGTACGAGGGCCGGCACACCGACCGCGCGGCCGTCGTCTCCATCTGGGAGACGGGCTCCGCCGCCGAGACCGCGGCCGGCTTCCTCTCGGAGCTGCCGGGTGTCGTCGCCCGCGCCGGCGAGGAGTCCGGCTTCGGCACGATGGGGATGTTCTACACCGTCAAGCCCGACTACCGCGAGGAGTTCGGCGACACCTTCGACGGCGTCGAGGACCTGCTCTCCGAGATGGACGGCCACGTCGAGACCGACCTGATGACCAACGTCGAAGACGACAACGACATGTTCATCGCCAGCCAGTGGGAGGCGAAGGAGGACGCAATGGCGTTCTTCGGCTCCGAGGAGTTCCGCGAGACGGTTCAGTGGGGCCGCGAGGTGCTGGCGGACCGGCCGCGACACGTCTTCCTGGCGTAGGGACCGACCGATCTCGGGACCGAGCGAGGCCGAGACCGGGCCGCGTCGCCGACCGCCGGTTTTTAACTATCACCTCGGCGAACGGAGTCGTATGTTCGACACCATCGTGATCGCGACGGACGGCTCCGACAGCGTGCGTCGGGCCGTCGACGTCGCGGTCGACGTCGCCGCGCGGTTCGACGCGACGGTCCACGCGGTCTACGTCGTCGACAGCGGCGAGGTCGAGTCCACGCCCGACGAGGTCCGCGAGGACCTCCGCGACGCGCTCGACGACCACGGCGAGTCGGCGCTCGAACAGGTGACCGACGCCGCCGCGGAGCGCGACCCCGATCTGGACGTGACGGTCGAGGTGCGCGAGGGGCGACCGGCCGCCGAGATCTCGGGGTACGCGCGCGACGTCGACGCCGACGTCGTCGCGATGGGCACGCGGGGGCGTCACGGCGAGAACCGGTTCCTCATCGGCTCCGTCGCGGAGCGCGTCGTGCGGACCTGTCCGATCCCCGTGCTCACCGTCCGGCAGCTCACCGACGAGGACCCGCGCCGAACGACGATCTGAGCCCGCGCGACGCGGCGTCGCGCGGTCGTCCGGCCGAGAACGGCGGAGTTTTCCCGTTCCCGCCCGGCTCGGCGGTATGGACGACGATCTCATCGACGAGGCGGGGATCCCCCGCTCGCGGTACACGCGGCTGCCCGGCAAGGGCTTCTTCTACCCGGACTCGCTGGACGAGGAGCGCGCCGAGCGGCGGGCGAAGGAGGCGATCGAGGGGAGCGAGGCGGTGGTGATCGCCGACGGCGACGCGGACGGACTCGCCTGCGCGGCGATGATCCGAGAGGCGTACGACGCCGCGCTCGACGTCGCCGACTTCGAGGCGGCCATCGCGGCGCGGCTCGCGGCGGACGAGGGCGACGCTGACGACTCGCCGACGGTCGAGGACGACGCGGACGACCCCACCGCCGACGCCCACGCGCAGTCGCCGGTCGGGCTGGTCGCGGCGGGGCCGTACTCGCTCGACACGTCGCTCGAACGCGTGCTCGCGTACGCCGACGACGACGTCGACCTGTTCGTCTGTGACCTCTGCCCGGACGACTACGAGTGGATCGCGGAGCCGCTGGAGGCGCTCGCGGAGGCGACCGCCTCGATCCGGTGGTTCGACCACCACCAGTGGGACGAGGAGACCGCGGCGGCGGTCCGACGCCTCGGCGTCGACCTCGTCGTCGGCGCGTCGGACGAGGAGTGCACAGCGGACGTGACGCTCCGCTCGCTCGATCACGAGTTCGATGACCGGTGGGCCGAACTGGCGGCCGTGACGCGCGACCACGACCTCTGGATCAAGGAGGACCCGCGCTCGGACGACCTCGCCGACTACTCCTACTGGGCCGGCGCCGAGGAGTACGCGACCGTCGTGGGCGCGTACGGCGCGGACCTCCCCGATACGGTCGCGGCGTTCGTCGCCGACCGGCGCGTCGAGAAGGAGGCCCGGATCGACGACGCCGTCGGCCGCGCGGTGACTCACGAGGTCGGCGACTGGACCGTCGCGGTGACGTACGGCCGGTGCTCGCAGAACGAGGTCGCGGAGACGCTCCGCGGCGAGGGCGCCGACGCCGCGGTGATCGTCAAGCCCGCCGGCTCCGCGTCGATCCGCGGCTCGGAGGGGTTCCGACACGCTCACGAGGTCGCCGGGAAGGTGAACGGCGGCGGCCACCCGCAGGCGGCCGGCTGCAAGCCCGACATCTACGACGACATGCTCGACTACGCGCACCACTGGACGACCGAGGGACAGGCCTGTAAGCGGGTGATCCTCGCGGCGTTCGAGGCAGTCGCCGAGGAGGTCGCCGAGGCGGGTGCGGCGGCGGGCGAGGACTCGGGGGCCGAGTCCGACGCCGACGAGTAGGTCCGCTCCCGAGCGAACGCCCTCGAACCGCACACTTTGATGTCGGCCCGCCGCCCCGTCTCTCGCATGGCGGAAATCCTCGTGGCCGGCGAAACGCTGATCGACCTGCTGCCCGGGGCGGGGGAGACGCTCCACGACGTCGACGGGTTCTCCCACCGGCCGGGAGGCGCCCCGGCCAACGTCGCGGTCGGCCTCTCTCGGCTCGGCGCGGCGCCGGCGTTCTGGACGCGGCTCGGGAACGACCCGTTCGGCGACTTCTTGGCCGAGACGCTCGTCGCGGAGGACGTCCCCGCGACGCGGTTCGAGCGCGTCGACGGCAACACCACCCTCGCGGTCGTCTCGCCGCCCGGCGTCGACGGGCGACGGTTCCGCTTCTACGGCTCCGGGGACGTCACGTTCGGCTTCGATCCGGGGTCGATCCCGACCGACGCGCTCGCGTCGGTCTCGTGGGTCCACCTCGGCGGCGTCGCTCTGACGCACCCGGACGGCCGCGAGGCGATGCGCGAGCTGGCCGCGGCGGCCGGCGAGCGCGGCTGTACGGTGTCGTTCGACGTCAACTACCGCGAGGACCTCGTTCCGGACGGCGAGCGCGATGCCGTCGTCGACGCGGTCCGCGAGATCGTCGCCGACAGCGACGTGGTGTTCGCCAGCGACGAGGACGTGGCGGCCACGGGGATCTCCTCGCACGAGGGGGAGCGGCTGGGACGCGACCTGCTGGAACTCGGCCCGCACACCGCGGTGGTGACGCTCGGCGCCGCGGGTGCGGTCGTCGCCAGTTCGGCCGCGGCGCCGTGGGGCGAGCGGACCGTCCGGCACGGCGGATTCGCGGTCGACGCGGTCGACGCCACCGGCGCCGGCGACGCGTTCACGTCGGGGCTCGTCGCGCGGCTCTCCGCGGACGAGGTCGACCTCGCCGACGCGGTCGCGTTCGCCAACGCGACGGCCGCGCTCTCGGTCCGCGAGCGCGGCGGGATGACGGCGCTCCCCACCGAGGCCGGCGTCGAGGCGTTCCTCGCGGATCGGCGGTGAGCGGCGGCCGGCAGCCGGCGGAGCGACCCCGACGGCCGGGGGCTACTCCTCGCGGTCGCGCGTCGGGAGGTCCGGCTCGAACGCCGCCGCCTCGACGGCCATGTCGAGGACCTCCTCGACGTTCTCGTCCTCGGTGACGCTCATCGTCGCGTCGACGGACTCGGCCCGCACCGCCTCGAAGCGGTCGTGTTTGTTCGCCACCGTGAGGAGCGGGACGTCGTCGCCGAACAGCTCGCGGACCTCCTCGCGCAGCTCCAGCTGAACGTCGAGGGGGTAGCCGCAGTCGCCGGAGGGGTCGAGCACGAACACGACGACGTCGGCGAGGTGTTCGAGGGCGCTGACCGCCTGTCGCTCGATGTCGTTGCGATCCGCTTCCGGGCGGTCGAGCAGCCCGGGCGTGTCGACGATCTGGTACCGGACGTGGTTGCGCTCGAAGTGGCCGATCTGGACGCCGCGAGTCGTGAACGGGTACTCCGCGATCTCGTTGGAGGCGCGGGTGACGCGGTTGACGAACGACGACTTCCCGACGTTCGGGTAGCCGGCGATCACGATGGCGGGCTCGTCGGGCCGAATGTCCGGGAGCACCTTCAGCTGGTCCCGCGAGTCGCCGATGTACCGCAGGTCGTCGCCGATCTGGTCCATCACGTCGGCCATGCGCGCGAACGCCTGTTTCCGGTGTTTGCGCGCGGTGTCGACGTCGGAGTTGCGGATCTTCGTGGTGTACTCGTCGCGGAGGTCCTCGATCTGTCGGCTGGCCCACATCACCTGCGAGAGCGCCTGCCGGAGGCGGTCGACGTCGACGATGGCGTCGGCGAGCTCGTAGTAGAACGGGTCGACGTCGAAGCCGAAGTCCGGCCACGAGACGACGACGTTCTCCAGGTTGTCCGAGAGCACGTTGCCCGCGGTCCGCAGCATCGACTCCTGTGCCTCGTGGCCGCGCTTCGCGCGTCCCGCGCGGGCCGCCCGCGAGAACGCCTTGTCGACGAGTTCCTCCGAGCGGGGTGTCGTCGGGAGGCCCTCAAATATCATGTTGACGGCTCTTGCCCACCGACGCGTATAAGACCGTCCGTTCGGCGAGCGCCGCGACACGGCGGCACACGGGCGGACTCGACGAGGCGCGGCGGGGGCCTCGACCCCCCAGACGCACCGACGACGACGATCGATCGCTATCTTTCTCGCGCATATTTCGAGTCGTATTTATGTCCCAAAGGAATACGATCGGTGATGACACGCTCGTTCACGCCCACGACGTACGAGGACCTCGACCCGGACCGCCGTCCGAGCCTGGCGGCGGCGCTGGTCCCGGTCCTCGCGGTCGTCGCGTTCCTCGGCATCGGCTCGGCCGTCCTCGGCCTCGACCCGCACGCGCCGCTCCTGTGGAGCATCGCCTTCGTCGGCGCCTTCGGCCTCTGGCTCGGCTACGACTGGGAGGAGCTGTTCGACGGTATCGCCAACGGCCTCGCGATGGGGCTGCAGGCCATCCTGATCATCTTCACCATCTACGGGCTCATCGCGACGTGGGTGAGCGCCGGCACGATACCGGGGCTCATGTACCTCGGGCTGGAGATCCTCACGCCCCAGACGTTCCTCCCCGCCGCGGCGGTCGTCGCCGCGGGCGTGGCGTTCGCGATCGGCTCCTCCTGGACCACCGTCGGCACCCTCGGCGTCGCCTTCGTCGGCATCGGCTCTGGGCTCGGCGTCCCCGACCCGATGACGGTCGGCGCCGTCCTCTCCGGGGCGTACGCCGGCGACAAGCAGTCGCCGCTCTCCGACACGACGAACCTCGCGGCCGGCGTGACCAACACCGACCTGTACGCGCACATCCGCCGGATGCGGACCGGCACCCTGGTCGCCTTCGGGGTCGCGGTGCTCGGCTTCCTCGCGCTCGGGCTCCGCGCCAGCGGCGAGATTCCCGCGGGCCGGATCGCGGAGATCCAGGGCGCGCTCGGCGAGACGTACGCGATCACGCTGCTCGCGTTCGTCCCCCTCGCCGTCACCTTCGGGCTGGCGCTGCGCGGGTACGCCGCGCTGCCGACCCTCGTCGCCGGCGTCTTCGCCGGCGTGCTCACGACGATCCTCGTACAGGGCGCCGGCTTCGTCGGCGCCTGGGAGACGTTCATGTACGGCACGGCCCCGGAGTCCGGCTCCGACCTGGTGAACGAACTGCTCGCGACCGGGGGACTCACCGGCTCGGCGTGGACGATCACGGTCGTCGTCGCCGCGCTCTCGCTCGGCGGGATCCTGGAGCGAACCGGCGTGCTGGCGGTGATCGCCCGCGCGTTCACGTCGGCCGCGCGGAGCCCCGGCTCCCTCGTCGCCGGAACGGGCGTCTCGGCGGTCGCGATCAACGCGCTCACCGCGCAGCAGTACATGAGCATCGTGCTGCCGGGCGTCACGCTCCGGAACACCTACGAGGAGTTCGGCCTGGACACCGACCAGCTCTCCCGCGCCGTCGAGGCGGCCGGGACGCCGACCGGCGCGCTGTTCCCGTGGCACGCGGGCGCCGTCTACATGGCGGGCGTCACCGGCGTGCCGACGCTGGAGTACGCGCCGTACTACCTGTTCGCGTTCCTCTCGCCGCTCGTGCTGTTCGCCATGGCCGCGACCGGCTACAGTCTGAACGCGACGCCGACCGACGCGGGCGGCGTCGACCCCGCGGCGACTGTGGCCGCGGACGACGACTGAGAGCGGTCTCCGTCGACGCCCCTCCCTCACTTCTCCGCCGCTCCCCGTGGTCCGGTAGGTTTACCGCCGTCGACCCCCCGCCGTTCGAACATGAGCCTGGAGGTCGCAGTCGCCGTCCCGTTCAAACACCGCGCGAAGGAGCGGCTGGGCGAGGGCGAGTTCGTCGTCGCGCTGTCGCTCGACCGCGACTGGTTCTCGCCGGACCAGGCGAAGCGACTGGTCGACGTCGCGGTCGGCCGCGGGCTGGTCGCCGAGGAGGACGGCGACCTCGTCGC
Source organism: Halorubrum sp. AD140 (assembly GCF_034497445.1). Lineage (NCBI taxonomy): Archaea > Methanobacteriati > Methanobacteriota > Halobacteria > Halobacteriales > Haloferacaceae > Halorubrum > Halorubrum sp. AD140. Next base: position 11,845 of record NZ_JAXRUU010000002.1, on the reverse strand, counting down.
GCGGTTCGACCCCGACGAGGTGGTCGTCCCCGAGGGGTTCACCCCGGACGAGGCGATCCTCCGCGAGCAGTCCACCTTCGAGACCGCCCTCGACGCCATCGTCGCCGCCGGGGTCGAGAAGCAGCGCGCGGTCGCCTCCATCAACGAGCGGCAGCGCGCGCTCGCGGTCACCATCGAGGCGGCCGCGGTCCTCGTCGCGAAGGAGCACGGCGCCGCGGTCGACCACCTCGCGGCCGACGTGCGCGAGGGCCTCGCCGCCGAGGACACGCCCCACGAGGGCGACGCGGGTGACGCCTGATGGTCGACGAGCGCCTGACCGACGGCGTCCGGATCGGTCAGCTGCTCGCCTCGGAGCTCACCGGCGACGGGGGACGGCTCCGCGACCTCGCGCTCTCCGACGCCGACCCCGACGTCGAGCCGACTCCGGACGGCGCGCTCGCGTATCGGATCGTCCGCGCGGGCGACGGCGACCCGGACGACACCGACGTCGCCACCGTCAGCGCGACCGACGCCGAGACGGCCGGCGCCGCCCTCGTCGCCGAGGTGTACGTTCAGCCTAATCGCGTTCGGATCGAGTTCGTCGGCCGCGGTATTGACGACGGGGACGGACTTCCGGAGGCCGCCGCTGACGCGGCCGGCGAGGCGGGGCTTCGCGTCAGGCCGAAGGCGGTCCGACCGCCGAGAACGCTGGTCTTCGTCGAGGACGGCGCGCAGGTGAAGCGCGCGCTGCCGGTGTTCGCGGCCGTCGTCGACGCAAGATAGCGGACCATTGAGGAGCGGTCTCCCCACGAGTTACCGGCGCGTTCGCGTCCGCGAGCGGTAGCTCGCTGGAGCCCTCATCGCCGCGTACGACGCGCATTCTCAATACGGTGAAAACAATTCTAATTTATGTACTACTGCGGAATACGCGGGGTAAGGTGATGATACAACCGTCATGGTGGTGAGATCGATACGCGACGCCGATACGGATCTGCTTAACCAGCTCTCTGGCCTCACGGGACTCGGATGGACCGCGTCGGTACTGGGGTATCTGAGCACCGTGATCGGCTACGGAAACGGTCTGATAAGTCGGCTCGTCGCCGAGCCGCAGTCGCTCCTGTACGTCGGCGGTAGCTTCTTTCTTCTCACGCTCGGGCTCGACCGACTGCACGGCAAGATCGCGACCGAGCGGGACGCCGAGAAAGAAGGGGACGAGTAGCGCTCGCCGCCCGGCGTTCCGAGGTCGCAGGTGGTGTGTGCACGCTCGGCGATCCGCCCGTCAGGGGAACGTCGCCTGCGGGTGGATGGTCGACCCTCCCGGTTCCGTCCGTTCGTAATGTCGCCCCGTTTGAGCCGACGCGTTTTATATCTCTCCGAACCGCGGTTACGCCCGTGACGCTCGATCCGATCCACGTCGAGAACATCGCGCGACTCGCGTACGGCATCGCGAGCGACGTGGACACGACCGACCACGACGACCTCGCGGGGCAGGTGTGGCGCGACTGGCTCCCCGAGCTCCGGCGCGACGGCCGCGTCGTGGTCGAGCCCGTGGCCGCTCACGAGCGCCGGGTGGTCCCTATCGACGACGCGGCGCTCGCCGAGCGCCCGTTCGAGACGGTCCACGGGCTCGACTCCGGCACGATCAACCCCACGACGTTCAAGAACGGGCTCGTCGTCGACGTGGCCCACGCCGCGATGGCGAGCGAGCCGACGGACTTGGCGCTCCACCGCGACCGCACCATCGTCGCGACCGTCCACGCCGGCGACTCGACGGCCGACTTCGACGCCGACTGGTACCGCCGCGACGACGGCCACACCCGCCAGCGCGTGCTCCACGCGCCGCGAGTGAACCGGTACGCGGAGGGCGTCGTCCACGCGCTCGCGCTCTACCTCGCCGAGGGGACCCACGCGCTCGACCACGCCGACCGCGTCGACGACCTGCTCGTCCTCGACGGCCCGATCTACCCCAAGGAGCTGTTCACGTGGAACGACCGCAACCCCGAGCTGGGCGCGCTCGCCCGCGAGGCGAAGCCGCGCGCCGTCGTCGAGAAGTACGTCCGTCTCGTCGAGCGGTTCGTCGAGCGCGACGTGCCGCTCGCCGGCTTCGTGAAGAACCCCGCCAGCGGCGCGGTCGTCCGCGCGCTGGCCCGGAAGGGCGTCGAGCCGCCGTGGCCCGACGACACCGCGCTGTTCACGCGGCTGTTGGAGCGGCGGGCGGACCCGGACCAGTCGGGCGGGGCCGACGGCGGCGAGCCCGCTCCGGGCCGCCGCGGCGACCGCCTCGACGACGCGCTCACGTTCACGACCTGGTTCCACAGCCGCGGGGGCGCCGACGCGACGATGGCCGCCGACGGCGACGCGCTCGGGATCGACCGGGAGCTCGACCCCGAGCTGTACGAGCCCACGTTCACGGTCGTGTACGACCCCCGGACCGACGTGACCTACAAGCTGGAGGCCCCGTACGCGTTCACCCGCGACGCCGAGACCCGCGACCGGCTCACCCGGCAGGTCCTCGCCGACGTGGCGACGACGCGGGGACCGCCGAAGGCCGTCGCGAAGGCCGACGAGCTGGCGCGGATCAACGCCGCGGAGAAGGCCGCCCTCCGGCGGAAGTTCGAGGAGCGGTTCGACAGCGACCGGCAGGCGACGTACGACGACCTGCGGTGGGGGAAGGCGCGGTTCTGAGTCGAGGCGGCGCTCACCGACGGGGGGTCACAGCGCGCCCCACAGGAGCCCCGCGAAGATGATCGCGTTGTACAGCCCGTGTGCGAGCCCCGGGACCAGCACGTTCTCGGTCCGCTCGTAGAGCGCGCCAAGGATCGCGCCGAGGACCACCGTCACCCCCATGTACGCGACCTGTTCGGCGGCGGTGCCCTCGATGTTCCCGTGAAGCGCCCCGAACGCGAGGGCCGCGACGAGGATGGCCGGCGCGGCGTCGAACGAGCGCCGGAGACCGCCCTGAACCACGCCGCGGAGCAACAGCTCTTCCGCGGGCCCGACGACGAAGAGCGAGACGGCGATCATCGCGGCGTAGTAGGTAACCGGGTCGCCGGCGGCGGCCGTCGCCGGGTTCTGTCCGGTCCGGAGTCCGAACTCGCGGAGCGCGAGGAGGAGCCCGATCTGGAGGGCGTAGAGGGCGACCGCGGCGACCCCGATGATCCCGGCCTCCCGGAGCGACGGGAGCGAGACCGAGACGAGGTCCCGCTGGTCGGTGATCACGAGGTAGCCGACCACGGCCGGGAGGAACCCGGCGAAGGTGGCGACGGTCTGGAGGAGTGCGAACGCGTTCGTCTCGGGCGCGACGACGCCGACGCCGACCGCGGCCGAGGTGGCCAGCTGGGCGATCAGACTGGCGACGAGGAGCGAGAGGACGAGCGCGAAGGCGGCGCTCGCGACGTGGACCAGTCGATCGACCGGGACCGGGAGGTCGTCCGTCATCGGCGACGATTGGACGCGCGGCGTGTTAGGCGCTCCGAAAGCCGACGAGGCGGGCCGGCGTCGGGAGACGCGGACCGGGCGACCGAACTCAGGACCCGTCGACGCGGAGCTCGCGCTTGTCGGCCACGGCGTCAGCCTCCGCGAAGTCGCCGCCGCCGAGCAGTCCCCTGGCGGCCTTCTTCCCCCACTCGACCGCGGGCTGGGTGAACGTCGAGACGCTCGCCAGCTCGCCGTACAGGACGCAGGCGGCCTCCATCGCGTACAGCAGCTCGCCGAGGTTCCGCTCGTCGACGCGGTCGATCTCCACGCGCACGTTGGGGACGCCCGCGGCCGCGAGGCTCGCCTCGGTCGCCTCGAACTCGGCGTCGAGCAGGTCCGCGAGCGACGAGCCGCCCAGGTACGCGAGCCCGTCCAGGTCGGTCTCGGGGATCGGCGTCGCCGAGCGCTCTGTCGGGCGGATCAGCGAGACGAGCTTGTCCGGCGGCCCGGCGCGGTACAGCTGGAGCTGCGAGTGTTGGTCGGTCGCGCCGAGCGCCCGCGCGGGGGTCTGTCCGAGCCCGTCCTTCCCGAGGCTCTCGGCCCACAGCTGGGCGAACCACTCCGCGAACGTCTCCAGCGACTCCGCGTACGGCATCACGGCGTTCGTGAGCGCGCCGCGTTCGGCGAGCGCGTACGTCGCCGCGCCGTAGGCGTACGCGGGCGACTCGAACAGCGACCCCGACAGGCCCGCCATCCCGTCGCGCCCGCCAGCCAGCACGGCCTCGACGTCGTGTCCCTGCAGCGCCGGGACCGCGAGCCCGACCGTCGATAGCGCGGAGAAGCGCCCCGGGACGCCGTCGGGAACGTCGAGCGCGGGGAGGTCGTGGGCGTCCGCGAGCGCGCGGAGGTTCCCCTCCTCGCCGGTCGTGACGAGGGTGCGCTCGGTCCAGTCGACGCCCGCCGACTCCATCGCCTCGCGGACGACGAGGAAGTTCGCGAGCGTCTCCGCGGTCGTCCCGGACTTCGAGACGACGTTGACGACGGTGTCGGCGAGCGGGAGGTCGGCGAGGAGCGCGTCGACCGCGTCGGGGTCGACGTTGTCGAGGAAGTACGCGTCGACGTCGCTCTCGAGGGCGTTCGCGAGCGTCGCGGCGCCGAGCGCGCTCCCGCCGATTCCCACGGTGAGGACTGCCTCCGGGCGGTCGAAGCGGTCGGTCGCCGCCCGGATCGCGTCCGAGTCGGTCGTCTCCGGGAGGGTCAGCGCGGCGTAGCCGAACTCGTCGGCGGCCATGCCGTCGGCTATCCGGTCGTGCGCGACCGCGACCCGGTCGTCGAGTCGCTCCAGCGTCTCGTGCGTGAGTCCCGGTGTCGTCTCCAGTGCGTTGCCGAGGTCGACGTTCATACCTCTCCACGCGGGCGAGTGTGGCTTAAAACCGGCCGTCCTCCGGCCCTCAGTCGGCCGGAATCACGGACTCGTCGTCGAGCGCGGGTCGCCCGACCCACCGGTCGAACGCGAGCGGACCGGAGCCGAGCGTGAACACGGCGGAGGCCATGCCGAAGAGCGCCACGTGAGCGAGGACGGGATCGTCCGGGAGCCCGAACAGCGTCGTCGTGAACAACACGAACGAGAGCGCGGCCGCGCCACGGGTGAAGAAGCCGACGATCAGCGCGAGCCCGACCGCAATCTCCGTGACCCCGGCGCCGACGACCCACAGCCCGGGGTCGACGGGGACGACCGACGTCAGGTCGTACTTCTCGACGACGAGCAGCGCCCGGCCGGGGTCCGCGAGCTTCTCGATCAGTCCGAGGTAGACGAACGTGACCCCCATCCCGACCCGGAGGACCGTGGGGACGTACCGGCTCAGCGGGACCGTCGTCTCGTCGAGGAACGCCTTCAGGTGGTGGACCGGGTCGATCCGGCCGTAGTACGACCCCGGCGTGCTCGCGACCTCCAACAGCATGTCGTCGGCGCTCGGTCGGCCGCCGCCAAGGAGGACGAGCGCGACCAACGCCGGGACGTACTCCATCGCGATGACGACGCCCGGATCGACGGCGAGGAACACCCACGCGTACGTCACCAGGCCGACCGTCGAGACGATACGCGTCGCGAGCCCGAACAGGACGAAGAAGCCGAGCCCGATGAAGAGGACCCGGAGGAGCGGACTCGCGCTGGGGTCGAACGAGAGCGTCGGCGCGAACAGGTACCCCTGGAAGCCGGCGCCGACGAGCGGGAGCCCGACCGCGAGCCGCAGCATCCACGGGACGAGGTCGGCGTAGCCGGCGAGCGTCTCGCGGAGGACGACCACGTCGAGGATCGTCGGCCGGACCCACAGGTACGCGGCGAGCCCGGCGACCGCGAGCAGCCCGCTCCCGGCGAACACCGCCGCGTTGAACGGGTCGGAGAGGACCTCGACGGTGAACGCCACCGCGTCGAGCGGGTCGCCCGAGTCCTCGGTGACGTAGTCGACGTGGGCCGACACGGGTCGGGCGACGAGCGTCGCGAGCAGCGCGACCGCGGCGACGGCGACCGATCGGGAGCGAACGGACATACCCCGTCTAGGGACCGAACACACCTAACGCTGTTTCCTCACGAACGTTTGAGAGTGACTCTGAGGCGGCCGATTTCGCGAGACGGGCGCCGTCGCCTCCGGCGCCCGGCCGGTCAGTTCGACCCCCTCCGGCGCCCCCCGGTCAGTTCGACCCCCTCCGGCGCCCGCTCGTCCGGTCCCGCCGCCCGCCTACGGCGCGCGGGCGACGACGGCGAACGTCTCCGTTCGCGTGGAGTCGGAGACGACCTCGAACCCCTCGCGTTCCAGCGCGGAGACGGCGTCTGCGGCGGCGAACCGCTCGTCCACCGGCGGGCCGTCCGCGCCGTCGCCGTCGGCGGTCCAGTCGAAGGTGACGAGGGCCCCGCCGGACCGGATCACGCGCGCGAGCTCCGCGACCGCCGCGTCGCTCGCGAACTCGTGGTACGTCATCGTCGAGAACGCGCCGTCGAGCTCGTCGTCGGCGAACGGGAGGTCCGACACGTCGCTCGCGACGAGCTCGACGTTTTCGGGGACGCCCTTCTCCCGGTAGCGGTCGTGCATTTCGGTCTGTACGTCGACGCCGTAGACGCGCTCGACGTGCGGGGCGACGTCGTCGGTGTAGAAGCCGGTGCCGCTGCCGAGGTCGGCGACGACGCCGGCGTCGGCCGCGACGAGCGGTCCGATCAGTTCTTCGGCGGACACCCAGCGGTAGCGGACCTCGGGGCGCTCCAGCCGGTCCGCCCGCTCGACGTCGAACGTGTGGAAACCCATGTTCGGTCTTGTGCGCCAATCACCAAAACGCGTCCGGTCGGATCCGCCACTCACCACTCCGCGGCGAGCGCGTCGACGAGCCGGTCGACCTCGAACTCGGTGGAGACGGCGTGGACCGAGGCGCGGACCGCGTCCGGGTGCGGCAGCGACCGCACGACGATCCCCTCGTCGGCGAGGCGATCGACGGTCGCCTCGGGGTCGTCGACGTCGACCGTGACGAGTCCGCTCTCGAACTCGCGGGGGCTGCGGAGCCGGTCGGCGGGGATGCCCTCCTTGAGGCGGTCGGTGAGCGTCTCGATCCGGGACTCGATCGCGTCGAGACCCACCGCTTCGATCGCGTCGAGCGCCTCGACGAGGCCGACGTGGGCGGCGGCGGTCGCCGTGCCGACCTCGAAGCGCAGCGCGCCACGTTTGAACTCGATATCGTGAGCGTTGGCGTCCTCGACGCTGCGATAGCCGACGGCGCGGGGCGCCAGCTCGGCGGCGGCCTCGCGGTCGACGTAGAGGAACCCGGCCCCCCACGGCCCGAGGGTCCACTTGTGGCCGGCCGCGGCGACCGCGTCCGCGCCCCAGGCGGAGACGTCCATCCGGACCTGTCCGGGCGACTGGACCGCGTCGACGAGGGTGAACGCGCCGGCCTCGTTCGCGACAGACACGAGGTCCGCGACCGGTAGCCGCGTCCCGTGGGTCCACGTGATGGCGCTGAAGCAGACGAGCCGCGCGTCGGCGACCGCGTCGGCGTACGCCTCGCGGTCGACGCGGCCGCCCTCGGTCTCCAGGACGCGGACCTCGACGCCCTCCCGCTCGAGCCGCTTCCAGGGGAGGATCCCGGCGGGGTGCTCCAGGTCGGTCCGGACGACGACGTCGCCCGGGTCCCAGTCGACCGCGCCGGCGATCCGGGTAATGCCGTCGGTCGTGCTCTCGGTGAGGGCGATCTCGTCAGACTCGGCGCCGACGAACCGGGCGATTCGCTCGCGGACCGCCTCGTACGTCCCGAAGGCGTGGCCGTACGGGTCGGTCGTAGACGAGCCGTACTCGTGGTCGGCGATGAACTCGGCCGCGGCCTCGACGACGTACGTCGGGCTCGGCCCGTGCGCGCCGAAGTTGAAGTACGCCGCCTCCCCCAGCGCCGGCACGTCCGCGCGCAGCTCTCGGGGCGTCATCGAGTCGACGTCGCGGTCGGCCATTCAGGCGGTGTGCGCCGCGATCGCGTCGGTCAGGGCGTCCTCGCTCTGCGCGCCGACCACGCGGTCGGCGAGTTCGCCGCCGGCGAACACGAGCAGCGTCGGGATGCTCTGAACGCCGTACTCGGCCGCGAGCGCCTGGTGGACGTCGACGTCGACTTTCAGCACCGCGGCGTCCGTGTTCGCGGCGACCGCCTCCACGGCGGGCTCCATCATCTGGCACGGGCCGCACCAGTCGGCGTAGAAGTCGACGAGGACCACGTCGTGCTCGGCGACGAAGTCGTCGAACTCGTCGGCGTCGGACAGCTGGATCGGCTCCGCGGGAACGGATTCGGGTGAACTCATACCTCACGCTACGTTCCCGGCGCTCATAATAGTTTTGGGCAAAATACACAATACCGTGTGGACGAGTGTCACTGCCGCTCCGAACCACTCGGGCGTACGCGCCCGCCGACGGAACCGCCGCCCTCGCCGACAGTCATTAGGCGGTGAGGGGCCCTGGGGCAAACGAATGACCGACGCGACAACTGCGACCGCCCGCCGTCGGGCGCGGTCGCACCGAGCGCGCCTGCTCGCGACGCTGCGGGTCCAGTACCCGGACGCGCTCGCGGACCGGGGATACCGCCTCCTCCACCCCGAGACGGGGGACCACTACACCGACGAGCGGCGGCACCTGGTCGCCACCTGTCGATCCATCGCCAACTTCGCGCTCGGCGCGCTCGCCGACGGCCCGGACTGGTGTCTCCCCGCGGCCGAGCACGGCCTGGCGTTCCTGCGCGAGGCCCACCGGGCCGACGACGGCGGCTACCGCCTCGTCGTCGACGCCGACGGCGCGCCGGTCGACCGCACCCGGTCGGCGTACGGGCACGCGTTCGTGCTGTTGGCGTACGCTCGGGCCACGGACGCCGGGATCGAGGGCGCCCGCGAGGACCTGGCGGCGACCCACGCGCTGATCGAGGAGCGGCTCCGCGACGACGCCGGGTTGCTCCGGAGCGACTGCGACGAGCGCTGGAACGAACTGGAGCCATACCGGGGTCAGAACGCGAACATGCACGCCTGCGAGGCGTACCTCGCCGCGTACGAGGCCACGGGCGAAGGGACGTACCTCGACCGGGCGAGCCACCTCGCCGAGGCGATCGCGGTCGACCTGGCGACCGAGACCGACGGTCTCCTCTGGGAGCACTACACCCCCAAGTGGGACCACGACTTCGCGTACAACGCCGACGAGCCCCGCCACCAGTTTCGGCCGCCGGGGTACCAGCCGGGCCACCACGTCGAGTGGGCGAAGCTCCTCGCGCTCCTCGACCGGTACGACGAGGCGGGACCGGCCGGCGCGGGCGAGGCGGACGGCGCCCCCGGCCGCGAGGGCGACGGTTCCGCCGCCGGCTGGTACGACCGCGGGCTCGAGCTGTTCGACGCCGCGGTCGACCGCGGCTGGGCGGAGAACGGGTTCGTGTACACGCACGCTGCCGACGGATCGGTCCTCGTCCCCGACCGCTACGGCTGGGCGCTGGCGGAGGCGATCGGCGCGAGCGCGGCGCTCGCGGAGCGGGCGACGGCGCGCGGCGACGCGGACGCGGCCGCGCGGCTGCGTCGCTGGCACCGGCGGCTCCTCGTCCGGACGGACCTGTTCCGCGGGCCGGCCGGCGTCTGGTACGAGAAGCGCCTCTCCCCGGACGCCGACGGCGACCTCGTCGCGCCGGAGCCGCCCGGCGTCGAGCCCGACTACCACCCGGCCGGCGCGTTCTTCGAGGGCTGGCGCTCGGCGCGGTCGGAGGCGGAGACACGCGAGGAACGGGACTGATCGGAGCGGCCGGCTACTCGCAGGTCTCGGCCTCGGCGTACCGCTCCGGCGTGTCGGTGTACCGCTCCGGCAGGTACGGCGTCAGCGCCGCCGGCACAAGGGGGATCACGAGGGCCGCGAGCTCCGCGAGGTGTCGGCGGAGAGCCGTGTACACTACGGCGACGAGCAGCGTCCCGACCACCAGCAGTCGGAGCCGCCCGCCGAGCAGGTAGAGGAGCGGGAGCGACAGCCCGACCGAGAGCGCGAGGTCCTCGGCGGCGCCGTCGTACCTGACGCCGGGCCGCGGCGCGACCCATCGCTTCCGGTAGTGATCGTACACCGCGCGGTCGGAGTTCCCCTCCCACGGCCGCAGCTCCAGGCCGCCGCCGTACATGTCCGAGGCGCTGTGGAGCGCCGCCCCGAGGAGGAACAGCGCCGCAGCGACGGTGACTGCGGACGGGGCCGCCAGGGCGACGACGAGGGCGACGCCGGCGGACGCGGAGTAGTACACCGGGTAGTGGAGGGCCTTCCGGTGGCCGGTGTACATGTCGAGGTCGGGAAAGAGACCGCCGAGGAAACCCGCGACGAACCCGACGGTCGCCAGCTCCGGCGCCACGCGCACGAGGGGCGCGGCGAGCAGCATCCCGGCCAGCACGTGGGTCGGCAGCATCATCGTGACGGGACGAAAGCGACAGAACGGTATTAACGTGTCGGCGGACGGAGACTCCTCGCGGTCGGCCGACAGGATTGTTACCCCGACGCTCCGAGGTACCGATCATGCTCATGACGCCGGGGCCGACCGCGGTCCCCGAACCCGTTCGCGACGCGATGAGCCGCGAGCTGATCAACCCCGACGTGGACCCGGAGTTTCAGCGGATCTACGGCCGGCTCACCGACCGGCTGGCGGCGGTGTACGGGGTCGAGTCGGGCGAGTCGGAGGGGCGGTCAGACGGTTCGCCCCGCGACGTCGTCGTCCCCGGCGGCGAGGGAATCCTCGGGCTGGAGGCCGCGATCGCCTCGCTCGTCGAGCCCGGAACCGAGGTTCTCTGCCTGTCGAACGGGCTCTACGGCGACGGCTTCGCCGACTTCGTCGAGTCGTACGGCGGCGAGGCGACGCTCGTTTCGACCGACTACGACGCGCCGCTCCCGCTCGCGGAGCTGGAGTCGGTCCTCGCGGCCGGCGACCACGACTTCGAGCTCGCGACGATGGTCCACTGCGAGACGCCCACGGGGACGCTCAACGACCTCGAGCCCGCGCTGGACCTGCTGGAAGAGACGGACGGGGAGACCCTCACCGTCGTCGACGCGGTCTCCTCGCTCGGCGGCGTCCCGGTTCCGACCGAGCGGATCGACGTGTGTCTGGGGGCCTCCCAGAAGTGCTTCAGCGCGCCGCCGGGGCTCACCACGGCCGCGATCAGCGAGCGCGCGTGGGACGCGATGGAGGAGAGAGGCCCGCACTCGCTGTACACGAACTTCCTCCCGTGGCGAGACATCTCGGGGGGCTTCCCGTACACCCACCTCACGACCGAGGTCGTCGCGCTCGACACGGCGCTCGGGCTGTTGCTGGAGGAGGGGCTCGACGCGGTCCGAGAGCGACACCGGGCCGCTGCGGAGCGGTGTCGCGAGCGCGGCGCGGAGTTGGGGCTGGAGCCCTACCCGGACCCCGAGCGCAGTTCGCCGACCGTGACCGCGTTTCACACTCCCGGGCGGGCCGAGGAACTGCAGCGCCGACTCCGCGAGGAGCGCGACGTGCTCGTCGCGACGGGACTGGGGGCGCTGTCGAACGATATCCTGCGCGTCGGCCACATGGGACATAACGCGCGGGTCGAGCGCGTGGAAGAGACGGTGGACGCGCTGGAAGCCGTGTTGTGAATCGCGGATGAATCTGTGGCGGGTGGTCCCGTTGCACTCTTCGGTGACGGGTGATTCTGACCCGCTGAGCTGACTGTAGAGGGCACGTCTCTCGTCTTTCGCTCGCTCGTTCACCGCCGGACAAAGAATATTACCGCTTGACACGCACGCCGTTGTATGTCCCCGACTCGTCGGCAGTTCCTCCTCGCAAGCACGGGCGGGTTCACCGCGATCGCCGGGTGTGCGGCGCTCTCGGATCCGGAGCAGTCCCTGCTGATTTCGGTCCACAATCATACCGAGTCACGTCACGAGGGAGCCCTTCTCATCGAGGA